>CBIHPL010000034.1:0-14344 GCA_966212005.1 uncultured Asticcacaulis sp. | reverse complement strand
GGGGGCCCGCCCCGGGTCGTCCGCGCCCGCGCCCCCCACCTGTTGGTGGGGGCGGGGCGCCCCCCCCGCGGCCCGCGCCCGGCCGACGACCCAGACATTGCGGACGCCGGGGGCCAGCTCCTCCGCCTTGCGCATCACGATTCCAACAATAGTCCCACGGAACAGGCGGGCCACGTCGATCTGCACATTGGTCCATGGCAGCGAACGTTCCCGGACCGTCTCCTTCCATTGCGCGAATGAAGTACGCGGATGCAGGCGTGCCGGGTCGCCGCCGGGACGGACCTTCGCGCCGGGATCGCCGCCCCAGGTAACCGTGCGGACCACTTCGGGGCGGAACCACAGGATGTAGCTGGCGTGGAGCTGAGAGATCGAGATGGCCATCAGGCCACTGGCCACATCCGAGAAACGTCGGGCTCCGGGCATGGCTTCGGCCAGCTGGTCCGTGGCGTAAAGCTCGGCATGGTTTTCTGTGGACGAGAGCCATGCGACGATGCGATGGATGCCTTCCAGATCGGGACAGGCGCCCATCTTGGAGATCTTATCGGCGAAGACAATTGCCGCGCCCGAAGCATCGGCCAGACGCAGCAGGTTGTCCGGGTTTTTACTCAGGCCGTCAATGAAGAATGGCTCTCCGGCCATTGAGCCCAGCAAATCGCTTTGAATCGCCTGATAAGCGACGCGCTGGATCGCTTCCGAGTTGCGCGATTTTGCCTGCAGTTGCATAGCCAGCATCTGGGCGACGAAGTCGCAGGCCGTGCGCACGTGCGCAGGGACGTGCCTGGGTGCGCTGTGGTGGCAGGAGATCAGACCCCAAAGCTTCCCGTCACTGATGATCGAGATCGACATCGACGCCGGCGTTCCCATGTTGCGCATGTATTCGAGATGAACGGGCGACACGCTGCGTAGCACCGATTGGCTGAGGTCGAGCGGTGCATTGGTGACCGGGTTCAGCGCCGGAACGATCGGGACGGGTTGATAACTAGCGTCGGGTATGAGACGCAGGCGGTTTAGTCGGTAAAGCTCGCGCGCCTGGGGAGGGATATCCGAAGCCGGGAAACGTAGATCCAGATAAGAAGGCAGCGCATCGTTGCGGTTTTCGGCCACGACCGTACCGTTCCACTGCTCGTCGAATTGATAGATCATCACCCTGTCAAACCCGGTGATGTCGCGGACGTGAGCAGCGGCACGCCTATTCAGTTCCTCGATACTGGCGCTGGCCTGCAGGCTGTTGAGAAACGCACGGACCTGCGGGTATAGGTGATCGAGTGAGCCTGCGTCATGGATCTCGAGCTGTTCAAACTCGACGATCAGCGATCCACCTGAAAGGTGCGCCAGGGTGTTATAACGTATGTCGTTGGCGACGAAGGCCCCAAGGACCACAGGGCCGTCTCTCAGGGCCGTCCGGTCAAGCCGGCTTAAGAGTCCGGCTCCCGCTGCGGTCACAACATCCTTGAAGGGCCGCCCATAAGCGTCGTCGATCGCGCAGTTTATGAGTGCCGCGGCATTGGCGCTGATCTGTTGGATATGTAGGCTGCCGGCGTCAAGCACCAGCAGGATGCCGTGGGGCTGGATACTGCCCGGGATGCGAATAGGCTCACGCTCACAGGCAGTTATGTCGATATCTGGTAAGACTGTAGCTTGGTCAGGGGACATTCGAAACTTAGAGCGCTCACTTGACAGTCGACCGCCCAACCTCTGTGGTTACGGCATAAGCGGAGGTGTTTGGATAATAAAAAGATAGTAAAGGATCAATTCGGATTGGTCAGCACTGATCGATGTCGATGTCCCCGCATTCCGTATTGTCCGCTTTCGCGCACTCTTCCGACTGCTATGTCACTGGATAAAATCATAAGGCTATAAGAATACGAACCTCCCGCGAGAATGTTTTAAGCCAGGATTTATCGGGATAAACAATTACCTCGTCCGAATGTGCCAATGTGCGCATTTCATTTTTGCGGTCATTCCGCCAAAAGCATGGATGCAGAGCCAGACGCCACCTGGCCTATAACCTGAAACTGGATGATGCGAACCGTGGATGGTTCCCAAGGCTTTCCGTTCAGCGATGGCAAGATGGCTGAAAAGGTTAGCCTATTACGCTTGCGGTACATTCGAAAGTCAGATGGCGCGTCGATCACTCGCTTAATGGCGAGTGCATATGACTCTTTTCCGTTTTCGGATGGAGAATGGGCCACTGCGACCATCGCAGTTACATGTCGGCTTTTGGCGCAAAGCACTCGCTGGCTGAGTCCATCGCCGCTTCACCGTCTTATTCACGCGAATTGATGGCCAGGTTCTTCATCAGCGAGATAAGGGCTTTCTGCGACCCCGTACCCGTCTTCGACAAGATCGACTTGATTTGGACGCGAACCGTTCCGATGCTTTTGTTCAATTGAACCGCGATTTCGGCCGCCGATTGGCTCATCGCCAGTTCCTTTGCCACCCGCGCTTCGGCGGGCGTCAGGTCGAAGAGCGTCTCAAGCAGTTGTGGGTCGACTTGGCCTGAGCGGTCACTTGCCGTCATGACGATCAGAACGCTCGGCCCGGCGAAAAGGTCCCTGGCGTCTCCCGCGATTGGCAGAAGGTGAAGGACGCGCGCCGCCATCTCTTCGGTCCCCGGAATCGGAATCGAGCGCGCCCGATCGGCAGAGAACTGCATCTGGCGCAAGGTTTGGTGGAGCAGCTTGTTCGCGGCGGGATCAGCAAGGCGAAGGCCACTTTGCAGATCCTGAACGACTTTCCCGATCAGGGGGGCGAACAGGTCGTTGGTCGACCTGAGCGTTCCAAGCGGCGTGACGACAGCGGCAGGAACGCCAATAGCCTTGAGCGCCGTGGTCATGGCGCGGGCGCGTTCCAATTGCAGTCGTGCAGCAACCATGGCAGCTCGGGCCAGGTGCGGGCGCAGGCCGTCCAGGAACGGCAGGTGTGTCTTGGCCGCGGCGAGTCCTGAGAAGCCCTCAACCGACAGGATTACGCCGTCCCCCGCTGCGCCGACGATATGGGTCGCCGCCGCAGCGACGGCGCCGCGTGGGATCAGGAATTCCTGATACATCGGATTGGCGGCAATGTACTCGGCGGAGTGCTGCTCGACGTCGATCATAAAGCCGTTGTAGCGGGCCTGAACCAGCTCGATAACACGGCTGTTGTGCGGACTGTTCTGCCAGCCAACACGAACGGACTCCTCATAGAGGCTGACCGCATCTCCGCTGCCCGCCCATCGCACGCCGTTGTCAGAGACCGCAAAAAGCAAAGCACCCATCGTGCCGCAATGGTCGCCGATCCGGCCAAGAATGTCGGGCCAGCGGTCGCCCAACAACGCCCCTTCGTAGATGTCTTCTATGAGATCCTGCACAACCGCCCCCATAATCAACGCCGCAACCATCGCCGGTATAAAGATGCAGGCGCCGTCTGTGAAGGGAGCGAAAGTTGAGAATGGTCACAGGAAAGCGCCCGGCCCGGCCGGACGCTTTCTGAGACGGCTGGTGATAAACTAGAAGCGGTAGGTCAGCGATACCTGCGCAACCGGCCACATCTTGATCATGTCGGCATCGTCTTCGATTTCCGCCTCTTCTTCGCGAAGGTTGGCCTGGAACGCCGGATCGTTGGCCAGCGTGCCGTTCGACGACAGCTTCACTTCCGGCGAGCCCGACACCTGGACACCGAGGAAGGCGCGGAAGTTGACCGGGGACGTGCCATAGAATGTCTTGTCCCAACCCAGGCCCAGGCTGGTGCTTGTGTCCGGGAACTTGATCGTGCCTTTCAGAGTTCCGATCTGTTGCGGCGTGTAGGTATCGTCGCCCACTTCCTGAGACGACGTCGGCGTGGCTGACAGGGAGATGTCCTTGTTGCCCGTGGCCAGGCCCGCCGAGACGAAGAAGCTGCCCTTGAACGGATGCAGGTCGACCGACAGCGAGGTCGAAGACACGTCAATCTGTGTGTTATAGTCAATATCGTCCGACGAAATTGTCTCATCGATATCGAAGCTGCTGAAATCGGCATGGACCACGACGCGGTCGCTCGCCTTGTACTGAACTGTACCGCCAAGGCCAAGCGTGCCGGCATTTACACCCACCGCCCAGCGGTCATTGCCATTGTCCTGGGCGTGTACGGAACCGGCTGCGGCAATAGCAACGAACGCGGCGGTGGAAACAAAAGACTTCAGATACATTTTCCCTCCTCGGTGAAAGAGAGATCTGGATACATCTGTTCTTGGACATTTCAACGGCGACTTAGAGATCATAACTATAGACGTTCTATATGTGTGACTTTTTATACACACAATAAGCTTGCTAAAATTACGAGAGGTCCGCCGGCACAAATTCGATCAGGACGATCAATGCGAAGATAATTATTATATTTCAATCCATTATTATTTTCCCATCGTCTCTCCAGGCCAAGCTAGGGTTGCCATAACCATAGTCATTCCAAAATGGCAAAAGTATTAAATGAATAAAAATCACCTCATACTCCAAATGGGGTATGACATGGCGGTAGAAATCGGATGGAGGCGCGCGAATGCTACACAAGCACTTGGGATTGGAAAAGCCATCAAGCCCGGCATGAATGTCCGCTTCGGAGCGAAAAATCCAAACCGACGCCGATGCCGTTCTATTTCCGCATCTGGCGCGCAGCTATCGATCACGCCGCTGGATTATTTTGCGGACTCGATGTCTGTCAGTAGGACAGCGATCGCACTGCATGCCGCCTCACAGTTTTCCGCCCTGATGTTTGTGATGCTCGCAAGCAGGCCCGGATTGACGTTTTCTGGTGTGGCATACCAAGGCGAAAGCGGAACCGGCGCGATATTGAACTTCCGGGCTTCTATGGCCAGTTGCCGGTCGTCGACGTGAGCGGGAAGCTTAATTTTCAAAGCGAGCCCGGACGCCTCGATCATCGCAGCACGCTCGGCCAGGGCCTCCAGAGTCTGGGCGCGCTGATGAGAGTAGAGATCCTTCATCTTTCGCAGATGCCGGAGGTAATGCCCGCCGCCGAGGAACTCCGTCATCGCCCTCTGTATCAATGAGGCTGGGGCAGGGCTTAGTGTCGAAGCCATGTCGATGAACCGACCGGCCAGCGAGGGCGGGCAGACCAGAAAGCCCATTCCCAGGCTTGGGCCCATGGTCTTGCTGAAAGATCCAATGTGGATGATGCGGTCAGCCCCATCGCCAGATGCCAGAGCGGGAGCAGCCCTGCCATCAAGCTGCAATTCGCTGAGGTAGTCGTCTTCGATGATCCAGGCATTCCTTGCTGTCGCCCAGTCCAACAGCGCCAGTCGGCGATCAGGTGATAGGGACATGCCAAGCGGGGCCTGCTGTCCGGGTGTGACGAGGGCGATCTTCGCGTAGGGTAATTTCGCGATGCCATCGGCGACCCGAATGCCTTCGTGATCCACCGGCACGGGCGTGACCGAGAGACCTGCGAGTTCCAGCGCCTTCCGCCCAAGTGGATAACCCGGATCTTCAACCCAGGCATTGCCACCCGCGACTTGAAGAGCCGATAATGCCAGCGTCAGACCCTGGCGGTAACCACTGGTGACAACGATCTGGTCTGGGTGGCATTGGATTTGTCGGCTTACCGCCAGATGGCTGGCGATCTGGGCGCGAAGGTCATGTTCACCCTGCGGATCGGCATAAGCCTGGGCATGAAGACTGTCCGCACGCGCCGCATTCGTCACCATTCGCTGCCAAAGTTTGAAAGGAAAGCCGGCTTGAGACGGCACTCCCATTTGAAACGGCAGAACGCCGCCTGGCTGGGGGCGGCCGAATGGGAGGAGGGGGCCATCCAGAAGCCGTTCTGCGGAGGCGGAGATAACTGGTTGAACTGGCAAGCGCGAGTGAACGCGCATCCCCGCCGAACCGGCACCAAAGATAAGGCTTTCATCGACCAGCCGATCATAGGCTGACCGGACCGTGCCCCGCGCCACACCAAGCTGGCTGGCCAGGTCTCGACTCGATGGCAGTCGCACTCCGGGCGCCAGAATGCCGCTGTGAATGGTGGTCCTCAGGCTGCGAAATATCTGCTCTCCGACCGGCGTGGAGCCAGCCCGGTCGAGATGGATCGAGAGCGCGGCAGGTGCGTTTTTTGGACCAGTCACTTTTCCATTTCCTGGGCCTGTTATCATATAATTCGGAGTGATAATATCCGCATTATGACAAGCGAAATTCAATCTGTCGATAATGATCATTCTCTAAGCCGGGATGATCTGGGAGCACCCGGGCGCCCGAGAGGGGCTTCGGCCTTTTACAGCGCTTCGGTAGAGTACGGTCTGCACGCCGTTCTCTGGTTGCTATCCGAGGATCCCAAGCGGGCAAGCAGTCGTGACCTGGCGGAGATGCAAGGCTTGCCGCCGGCCATGTTGGCAAAGGTGATGCAGAAGCTGGAGAAGGGCGGGATTGTCAGGTCCAGCGGCGGAATTACCGGCGGCTATGAGCTGGCTCGTCTGGCGTCGGAGGTTAGCGTTCTCGATGTGGTCGATGCGATCGAGGGCGACCGCCGTCTTTTTGACTGCAAGGAAGTGCGGCGGGGATGCGTCCTGTTTGGCGATAGTCCGCCGGCGTGGTCTGTCGATGGCGTCTGCCGGATCCATGCCGTGATGCTGCGCGCAGAGAAACGGATGCGCGCTGAGTTGGCCAGAACGACGCTTGCGGACTTGGTGCGGGGCGGGCGCCCGCCTGAGTTCGAAACCCTTGTAGCCGACTGGTTCCGAGACCGAAGTACAGCGCGAGAAACTGCACGTATCACGGCTGTAAAAGAGGGACGACGCACCACTCGCTGAGATGATTCCCGACATTTAGCGACTACCCAACGCCGGCTTGAGCATCCGGCGACCGGAAACCTGTATCCGCTCGACAAAGGAAAAGCACATGACAAGGATGAACTGGTCTCAAGTTGCCCCGGAAGGCGCCAAGGCGCTTTTCGCTGTCCACCAGTATGTAACGAAGAGCACTGATCTGCCCGAAGAACTGATCCATCTGATCTTCCTCCGAGTTTCCCAGATCAACGGCTGCGCCCACTGCATCGACATGCATGGCCGCGACCTTCGCAAAACCATGTCAGTCGACAAGGTCTTGCTGGTGCCGGTCTGGAATGAGGTTCCGCATGTCTTCTCTGAACAGGAGCGCGCGGCTCTGGCCTGGGCCGAGGAGGTCACGCTGGTCAACGAGACCCATGCGTCGGACGAAGCCTATGCGGCGGCCTCGGCTTTCTTTTCACCCAAAGATTTGGTTGACCTCACCATCACGATCGCGGCCATGAATGCTTTCAACCGCTTGGGTGCGCCATTCCGCCTGCCAGTCAAGGCGACAGCCTAGTCCAACGGCGGGAGCGATTCATCGCTCCGCCCGCATTACGCGGCGAGGGGAGTCGTGTGCAGGCGCTAGAGAGCGCAGCGTGTAGAGCTAGAAGCACATTTTATAATGTCCGCTTTCTAAGCGAAAATTTCGAACCGCTTCTCATTCGGTTCCACGTCTGCTTCTGGCGCCTTTCCGACCTTTAGTCGGTATTTAATTACTGCCACCCCTTGTCGCGGGACTGCTTCTCGGCGGCGGCGTCGAAAGGCTCGCCGGCGATGCGCGCTTCCACAGCCTGAATCAGCAGGGGCGAACCGGCCTGGGTGAATTCAGGGCTCGAGGCGGCGCGGCTGGCGATTTCAATGCGCCAGTCGCCGGCCTGGCGGCAGGCCAGACCTTCGTTGGCCGTGGTCGTGAAGGTCCGGCACAGGGCGCCTTCGTCGTCACGGAAGGTCAGGCCGATGCGCGGCTGGCCGGCAACGGTGTCGTCCGCCGCCAGCTGGCGGGTCAGAGCCTGTTTCAGCGCGCCGCGCGCGATCAGGCCGGTGGATGTGGCCGCAAAGTCGCCGCGTGGCGTGGTGACGGCAAAGGTCAGCAGGACCCCCGCGACAAGGCAGGCGGCCATGGCGGCGAACTGCATGACCATGGGGCGGCCGGGGACAGCACGCGGTTTGAAGGCAATAACCTCGGCTTCGGCTTCGGCTTCGGCGGGGGGCGTGGCCCTTAAAAGCCAGTCCGGCACGGGCTCGTCGGCGACAGGGCCGAAGGCGGCGGCCAGCTGCGTGCGTAAGCGTCGGTGGGCGGCGATGCCGGCGGCGACGGCCGGATCGGCGGCTGCCGCGGTTTCGACTTCGGCGCGCGCGGCGTCGTCCAGTTCGCCATCGACATAGGCGACGATCTTGTCCGCGCTGATCGTACCGATTTCCGTCATTGTCTGGCTCCAAGCTTTGCCATAAGCGTCTCGCGGCCGCGCGTCAGGCGGCTCGACAGGGTGCCGACCGGCACATCCAGGACTTCGGACGCCTCGGTATAGGACAGGCCCTCGACGCAGATCAGCGCTATGGCAAGTCTCTGGTCTTCCGGCAAATCGAGCATGGCGGCCTCCACCTCTGCCAGCTGGCGCCGCTGATCCATGGCGCCGGCTGCATCATCGCCTACAGTGTCGCCCTCCTCGGCCGGGGCGAAGATCCGGTCGCGGCGGTGGCGGGCGCGGATCTCGTCGATCCAGGCGTTCTTGACGACCTTGAACAGCCAGCTGTCGAGGCGTGTGCCTGGCTGGTACTGGCCAAGGTTGCGCAAACTCCGTTCGACGGCGATCTGCACCAGGTCATCGGCATCGGCGACATTGCCGGTCAGGGCGCGCGCGAACCGCCGCAGGCGCGGCAGCAGCGCGACGATCTCGGAACGGGTGTCGGTGCGAATGATCTGGCTCCCTAAAGGCTTCAACGAACCGTATTGCGATTTTTCTTCGTACGCCCGGAAATAATTTGCAGCAAGTTGCAGATGTCAGGCGTTAGACTGGCAAAAGACCGGAGATGTCCATGCGCATTGCCCTGATCCTGCTGACTGTATTTTCCGCCACGCCCGCCCTGGCCCAGCTGGGGGGCCTGCCGTCGCCCTCGCTGCCCGCACCGTCTGTTCCGGTGGTGCGCAATCTGCCCGGTGTGGTCGATCGCACGCTCGACGGCGTGACGGACACCACCACGCGCGTCCTGGACGGGGCCGTCCTGCCGCGTGCCCAGCAGGTGCAGGATCTGCTGAGCCGTCATCGCGACGTACTGGAACTCGATCCTGCCGGCGATCTGATCGTGCGCAGCCAGGTCATAGCCTTCGCCCCGACGGCCGAGGCCCTGGCGGCGGCACAAGGCGCAGGGTTCGCCATCAGTGGCGAGCACGTGCTGGCCGGCCTGGACACGCGGATGGTGGTTTTGACGGCGCCGCGCGGCCTGTCGACGAAAAAGGCCCTGCAGGCGCTGCAAAAGCTCGATCCCGCCGGCACCTACGATTTCAATGACATCTATCTGGGGTCGCAATCCGGACAGGGCGGGAGCGGTGCGCCGTTCGCGGGCGCCGGCGGCGGCCGGGTCGGCCTGATCGACGGCGGGGTCGACGCCACCCATCCGGCATTCCGCGGCGCGAAGGTGGTGCAAAAGGGCTTTGCCGGAACGACGGTCCCCAGCCCCCACGGCACGGCGACGGCGTCCCTGCTGGTCGGCCGTTCGGACGGGTTCGCGGGGGCCGCGCCCGGCGCGGAACTGATCGTTGCCGACGTATATTGCAATGCGCCTACCGGCGGCTCGACCTCGACCATTATCCAGGCGCTCGACTGGCTGTCGCGCGAACAGGTCGGCGTCATCAATATCAGCCTGACGGGACCTTCCAACGCGCCGCTCAAGGCCGCCATCGGAACCATGGTCAAACGCGGCCATCTGATCGTCGCCGCCGTCGGCAATGAAGGCCCCTCCGCCAAGCCGCTCTACCCGGCATCGTTCGACGGCGTGATTGGTGTCACCGGCGTCGACCGCCGCAACAAGGTCTTGCTGGAGGCGGGCAGGGGGGCGCAGGTCGATCTGTCGGCCCCGGGGTCCGATATCGCCGCGGCGGCGCCCGGGGGCGTGTTCGCCGGCGTGCGCGGGACATCCTTCGCCGCGCCCATCGTGGCAGGCCTGCTGTCCCGGCAACTGGTGCGGCCGGACCCCGCTCGCGCCGCCGGCGTCACCGCCGCGCTTGTCACCCAGGCCGTTGACCTTGGCGGCAGGGGAAAGGACACGATCTACGGCGCGGGTCTTGTTGGCGGGGACATTCGCCCTGATATCAAGTTATTGAAAAAGAAGAAGTAATAAAATTTTCTAAAAAAATTCGCTCGCCGTGGAGAAAACGTCGGGGCGCATGCGTTGATCCTGATGTGGAGCCGGTGAGAGACGGCCAGAACAACAGGAGAGAAGACGATGAACCTCAAGACCCTCTTTACGACGGCTGCCGTGGCTTCGCTGGCGGCCTTTTCCGCGAACGCCCAGCTGCTGGGCGGTTCGGGCGGCCTGGGTGGCAATCTGGGCGGCGGCCTGACGGGCGGCCTTGGCGGTGGCGCCGGCAGCATGACCGGCTCCATGAGCGGCATGGGTCAGGGTGCATTCGGCACCGGTGATCTGACCGGCACGGTCGATCGCACGACCCGCGACGTGCGCCAGCAGGCCGACCGCGCCAGGGACAGCGCTCGCGATACGGCGCGCAATACTGCCCGTGATGCGCAAAAACCGGTCAATGCCGGTGGGCAGGCCGGCGCGAACGGCGGGCTGGCAGGTGGTTTGCTGGGGCAGGACATCGCCGGGAACGCGGCCGGCAATGTCGCAGGCAACGCCACGGCCGACAGCAGCGGCACGACGAATGCCCTGAAATCCACCGCCGCCAATGCCCGCGACACGGCCGGCCAGGCGCGCGGCGTCATCGCGGCAACCGGTTCCGACGCACGCGGCATCGCTGGCGCCGCCAAGGGTGTGGAAGCGGCAGGCGATATCGCCGGCAGCGGCTCCGCCTCGCTCGACAAAGGTCTGACCGGCACCGGTCAGGGCAATGGAAATCTGGGTGTCAGCGGTACGGAAAACGTCACCGGCAGCGCAAAGAGCGCGGCGCGCAACGCCGCCGGCCGCGCCCGTGGACTGGCCGACAGCGCCCGCAACAGTGTCTCTGTCCCGGCTTCACCCGTGACAGCGACGGCGTCGGGCTCGGCCAGCGCCAACGGCAAG
The DNA here is from genome assembly GCA_966212005.1 of uncultured Asticcacaulis sp. GTDB lineage: Bacteria > Pseudomonadota > Alphaproteobacteria > Caulobacterales > Caulobacteraceae > Asticcacaulis. The sequence goes on along the minus strand of CBIHPL010000034.1, from coordinate 3,315 downwards.
GCCGGGAAGACGCAGTAATAGACTGCCAAAACAAAACTTGTCACACCGGCGGGGGCCCCTCCCGCCGGTGTTTTTTCAGATCGGTGGCGGCAGCGGAACCGTCAGGCTCGACCCCATGGCCAGCCCTTCCGATGGCAGGAACGGCGCCCAGACCATATAGTCATATGTCCAGGTGACGCGTTTGAGCTGCTGGGTCTGGGTCACTGACTCGTTGCCGATCGCGACGGTCAGGTTCGTGACCGGAATGCCATCCAGCTTCGATGTCACCGTGGTCTTGAACGCGCTGGCGGTGATGTTCGGGTCGAACAAAAGGGCCCGCGACGATTGCTGGACGGCGTGCCGGACGGCGGCGCCGCAATAAAGCGCGTAGCCGAGATTGAACACCCCGATCATCAGCGCGATCAGGACGGGCGAGACCAGGGCGAATTCCAGCGCCGTGGCGCCGCCTGTGTCACGGAGGATACCGGGCCGGACAGGCCGGCTCATCTGATGCGCACGTCCTGCTCGGCGCGGAGCGTGGCGTCACCGAACCAGCCGTCATAGGTGTCCGTGGCGGCGATCTTCACATAGGCCAGGGGAACAGTCTGGTCGCTGCACAGCGTCGAGCAGGTCGCCGGTGTGGTAACGCAGAAGCAATCCTTGCTGGCGGTGACGTCGGCACGTTCGGAGCGGCCCTCCCACGACGACAGGCCGATCTGGCGGGCGGTCGTCAGATTGGCTCCGCCGCTCATGATATACTGGGCGCTGCTGCTGACGCTGGAATGCATGGCGTTCTGGCGCAGGAGATAGCTCGCGCCGTCACTGATCCCGGCCAGGGCGGCCAGCAGAATGGGAGTGACCATGGCGAATTCGACTATGGCCGCGCCTTTTCGGTTGCGGGCAAAGTCCGCGGTCAGGTGACGGAAAGAGGCAGACAGCGAGATCTGTGACTTTTTCATTTTCGTTACTCCGCGAGTTTAACGACCCCGCCGACGGGCAGGGCGCTCATGCCGTAGGCCGAGCAATTGGCGGCGAGACTGGAATTGCCGCTCCATTGCACGATACGGGCAACCAGTTGGGTGCAGCCATTGGCACCCTGGAAATTGCCGATGTAGGACACCGTCTGGTTCGGAAAGTAGATGGCGCCGGTCATGACCGAGGCGGCGTTTCCGTTCAGGGTGATAGAGGTGTTGGCCGCGTTGGCGCGGCTGCCAAAGAACAGCATGCCCGAATAGGTTCCGCTGGTCGGGGCGGACAGGTTCAGCGTCGCATTGCCGTTGAAGCTGATCTGGGCATTGTTCTTGAGGACGAAGGTTACGCCGGAGCCGCTCAACACGGCATTGCCGTTCGCCTTGAACGTGCCGCCTTCGATGATGTAGGTGCCGGGCTTGAACGTCACCGAACCGGTGATGCTCAGGCCGTTGCAATAGCGGCCGGGTTGCAGCGTATTGCCGTTGGAATTGTTGCAGTTGCCGGTGCTGAGAGGTTCCGCAATATTGCGGAACGGGTCGGCGACAGGCGGCAATTGCGTCATGGCCTGTTCGCATCCTGTCAGGTTGACCGGTGCATTGAGCGACGTGTCGCCGGCCGCCATCAGGCACGGGACGGTCAGCTGCATGGCGCCCTGGGTGTAGATCGACTGGCTGGAAATCGAATTCGACATGACGTTGCAACCGTTGAGCGTCACCGTCGAACTGCCCGAAAAGTACGCCGCCTGGGCGGCGCTGGGGTCGAGCGCCAGGATGCAGGCATTGGCCGCGGTCGTATAGGTCGATACCGACCGCGCGTTGACCTTGACCGGGGTGTTGTCGAACAACTGGGTGAAGTACCGGGTTTCGGCCCGCGTCAGTATGATTTCGGCCGAATGGTCGTTCTGATGCGATCCGGACGTCGGCGGGCTGTTCAGGACCAGCGTGTCGCGCGTGGCGTCAAAGCCGTTGTCGAGCGCCACGGCCTGGGCGGCGGCCAGCATGACCTGGGACGACTGGCCCGCGCGCTGTTCGATGCCGGCGGCAAAGGCGGCGCTGTCGGCGATCTGCTGAAGCCGCATCTCGTCGTAGTACCAGACGCCAACCTCCACGCCGAAAGCCGCCCCCGCCATGATGACGGGAAGGCCGAAGGCGAACAGTGTGCTGACACTGCCCGAAGCGCAGCGCATGAATGTGCGCACGCGGGTGCGCCCAAAGCGAAGCATGGTGGTCCCCTAGCCGGAACGTTCTGATGTCGTCCATTAATAACCGGCTGGACTTGCCTAAACGTGAAAAGACCTCGTTAATAAACGGGGCCGTCCCGTTAACCATGCAGGGCCCTCAGGCAGGGGTTCAAGCCATTGAACGGGTTATGATTTTACCGTTCCGGATCGGGCGCCATGCCTGTAGACGTTTGCGCCGGCATGGCCTAGAGTTGTTAACGGCGGATCACCCGGGAATATCGTTTGCGGTACGGAACAGACCATAAGCAACGCACGCGCGTCAGGCTTCTCACCGAAGCCGCGATGCTTATGCGTGAAAATGGGCCGGACGGTCTGTCGGTCGCCACGCTGATGAAACGACAGGGCCTGACCCATGGCGGCTTCTATGCCCACTTCGAATCCAAGGACGATCTGATCGAGCAGGCCATAGAGGTCATGTTCGACAAGACGTGCGAGCGTCTCGCCACCCGGACGCGCGGGCTGAGCCCCCATCAGGGGCTGATGGCCTATATCGAGCACTACCTGTCATTGCCGCACGTCAACAAGCCGGGGCAGGGCTGTCCGGTGCCGGCGTGCGCAGGCGATGTGGCGCGGCTGGGGGCGTCTGCCCGCAGGCGATTCGAAGCGGGAATGGGACGGCTTCAGGCGCAGATCGGCGCGCAGTTCGAAATGATGGGCTTTGGCCCCGACGAAGCCTATGTCCAGGCCGTGGTGCTGTTGAGCGAACTGGCCGGCGCCGTTGTCATGGCCCGCGCCGTCAAGTCCTCCGAAGCGCAAAGGCACATTATCGACAATGCCCGCCATGCCATCACGGGACGATTGGGACGGTCCGTTGCCTTGAGCGCGGACGATGTCGAGACACATCGCGCATCGCCGGAAGCCCCGGGCCGTTTGATCTGAGTCCACTGAATCCCGGGACTCAGAAGCCCTGGCGCCGGCCGCCGCTCTTATTGCCCGCAGAGTTATAGTGGTCGTAGATGTACTGCGCGGCCGCAGCGGGATGGTCGTCGCCCAGCAGCTTGCTGTCGGCATAGTCGGTTTCGATATCGTTCGCGCACAGGAAGTTGGCGATCTGGCTGGGGAAGCTGTCCGGCTCTATGATCGTCCATTTGGGGCCGAGGCTGCTGTAGTCAACCGTATCGATC
>CBIHPL010000033.1:0-14453 GCA_966212005.1 uncultured Asticcacaulis sp. | reverse complement strand
GTCTTCTCGGGTACGGCCACGACCGCTGGCGCCTACAGCTTCACCGTCCAGGCGACCGACACCAACAGTGTCACCGCGACGCAAGCCTATAGCGGCACCATTTCGGGCGCTCTGGCCATCACGACGACGTCTCTGCCGACACCGGTCCTGAATCAGGGCTACACCCAAACGATCGAAACGATGGGCGGGACGGCTCCGGTCAGCTTCGCCATTTCGGCGGGCAGCCTGCCTGCCGGTCTGTCGCTCAACACCTCGACGGGGGTGATCTCGGGTACACCGACCACGGATGGCGCCTACAGCTTCACCGTCCAGGTCACTGATACCAATGGCGTGATGGCTACCCGCACCTTCACTGGCTCTGTCCTGCCGGTCGCTCCGGCCACTTCGGCGACCGTGGCTTTCAACAGCCTGGACAATGCTATCGTCCTGATGACCCTGTCGTCCGGCCAGACCCTGTCGATCGTCAGCGCCCCGGCGCACGGCCAGGTGTCGATCGACCAAGGCACGGCGCTCTACACGCCGACCGCAAGCTATATGGGCGCCGACAGCTTCATCTACGCCATCGATACGGCGCAGGGAACGTCGGAGCCGGCCCTGGTCAGCATCACGGTTTCGCCTCCGCCTCCGCCGACGGCCGACTCCCCGCGCGAGCAGACCATCGAGGGCAGTGACGACACGACCACCACGACCCAGGTCGCGACCTTTGAACTCCAGGAACTTGTGCAGGGCCTTTACACTGACGTCCAGATCGTCGAGTACCCCAAACACGGCACGGTGACCTTGGTCGCCGCCCAGCCGACGACCCAACTGGCCGTGCGTTCGGCCAGGGTCGCCCTGGCTGCCGCCAGCACGGGTATCCCGACGCGCGCCGTCTATGTCGCCAATACAGGCTATGTCGGCCCCGACAGCTTTGCCTATATCGCCGTTGGCCCCGGTGGACAGTCCGCTCCGGCGACCGTCAGCGTGCAGGTGGTCAAGCCGACCCCGACCGCAAAACCCCTGACGGCCAAGGCCCTGGGGGGGCAGGTTGTGACGGTCGACCTGACTGCCAATGCCGAAGGTGGCCCGTTCACAGCAGCGCGCATCGTCACTTCGCCGGTCAGCTCGGTCGGCACGACCCGCCTGATCATCGGCGGCACAGCCGACGCACGTACCTTCCTGCTTGAGTTCACGCCGAAAGGCGCCTTCACCGGCGACGCCATCATCACCTACGCCCTGACCAACAGCAGCGGTGAGTCCGAACCCCTGGGCCTGACCATCACGCTGGAAGCCCGGCCGAACGCCGCCGCCGATGCCGACATTCGCGGCATTTCCGATGCGCAAAGCCAGTCGGCCCGCGCCTTCGCCGGCAGCCAGATCGACAACTTCAATCGTCGCCTGGAAAGCCTGCGCAGCGGGGCCGTCACGTCAGGCAACGGCCTGACCGTCACCTCGGGTGCAGGTGTGGCTGAACAATGCGGCCGCGACGCCCGCAATACCGGTGAGCGCGAAAAGTGCCTCGACATGCAGCGAGCCGTGCCGCAATCCGCCGAAGCTGAAGAGACAGGCGATGCCTCGGCCTCGGGCAATGGCGGTGGTGAACGGGCGGGCGTCTGGACCGGCGGCGCGATTTCCGTCGGCAAACGCGATGCCTCAACCGGCAGCGCCGAGCTGAGCATTGAATCTACCGGCGTCAGCGCCGGTGCCGATATCGCGCTCGGCAGCAATGCCAATGTCGGCTTCGGTGCCGGCTTCGGCCAGCAGGATACAGCGGTCGGTAAGGCCGGTTCCGGCGTCACCGCCACCAACTGGGCCGTCGTGACCTATGGCAGTGTCCGCTTTGCCGGTTTCGGCTTTATCGATGCCGTCGCAGGCGTCGGCGGCCTGGACTTCGACACGCGGCGCTTCGTTGCCGCCAGCGACGCCTTCGCCTACGGCCAGCGTAACGGCAAGATGCGCTTCGCTTCGGTCACTTCGGGCGTCGATGGCCGCGGCAAGCGCCTGGTCTGGTCGCTCTACGGCCGCGCCGACGCTCTGAACATCGGCCTCGACGCCTATACGGAACGTGGTCCGGAGCTCTACAGCCTGGCCTTCGACGCCCGCACGATCGCCTCGCTGCAAGGCGCAGCCGGGGGCCGGATCGAGTATGGCTTCAAGTGGCGCGACCTGACCTTCCGTCCGCGCGCCCGCTTTGAGTACACGCACGAGTTCCTTTCGGCCGAGGATGAGACCCTGCGCTATGCCGATTGGCTGGACGGCGCCGAGTATCAGATCCTGGGTGACGGCTGGTCGAAGGATCGCATCCGCGTCAGCGCGGGCACGGCCATCCGCCTGCGCGACAACTGGTCGTTCGATATCGAAACTGGGGCGGAACTGGCCAATGGCTTTGGGCTCTACACCACCCGGATTAGGGCCGAGCATAGGTTCTAAGACGCACTCATATGTATGCAACTGGGTTTGGACGCCGGACAGTTTTCGGCCCAACAGCGATTAGGGGTGAAACCGTTCTGGCTGCAGGAAATGCAGGGTCAGTTCAGTTCCGCTTTGAGGACAACTTACCTAACCGCTTCCGTCGCTGTTCTATTTCCGGATACGGCGCGGCGTAGCGCCGTGGAGCCGCTGAAAATGCTTTCGAGGGCCAGTCGACGCCGTTCATCGACTATTCGGGAGAAGGCATAGCTTCCGGTGGAATGGCGTTGATATTTGCGCGCCTGGGCCGTGCCGATATCAGCCATGCAACAAGGAGCGGCAATGTCACCACGACGATGCCTAGTTTAACGAGTGCCGAAACGTTCCAGCTTGCTTCAGTTGCGACATTGATAGCCCACAGGAAAGCTCCATAGGCAGCCATTAGAAAACCGACCAGGAGCCAGTACGCCCCGGAACCAATGTCGACCATGAAGTCCTGCCGCTCTTGCGCGATACTGGCAAGCAAGTCATGGACCATGGCGCAATAGCTTTCGGAGCGGTCTTCAAAGTCACCGATCCCGTGGAAGTGCATATTGTCGATTTCAAACTTGGGTCCGTTAGATACGAACACCTCGCAGGTATATCGATTGGCTTTCAGTTGCGTGGGGGCATAGGAAAGTCGTAGCCGGGCAATCGAAGAAAAACGGACGTGTGAGGTGTAACCCTGCCGCGTAACGTGCAGGCCTGCATCATCGACGGTCCACAGATGCTCAGCCTTTTCGAAGAAAGACTCGCGCTTGGAGTAGCTATTCATGGGGACCGTTCCGTGCAGGTCGAAAGCCTTACTGGCCTGCAAACTTCGTTCTTGCGAAGGCAAGCGCTGCTTTCAGCCCTGTAAAGGTTTCGGTGTGACCGCGCGGGTTCCAGCCATCGCAGGCAACGACAGACATGTCTTCGGTAACAGTGCCCGGTTGGTACTGTCCCTTTAGCTCACGGTTGATGGACTGCAATATGGTTCCATCTTCGGATAGGGCGCTTTGCATGATTTGTGTGACTTCAGGCTTCAGGCACGAGAACGTCCATCCCCGCATGACGGCGACTGCCGGCTTTCCCGCAACTGTGAGTGGCGCGCGCATGACATGAATTGTCACGATCGTGGCCTCCTCAACGGAGGACGATGAGCGACCGGGCCGGGCGTCCTGGAACAGAATCTGATCCGGCGTCACAGCAATTAGATTCAGCGGAATGTCCGCCGGAAGAGTCTGCGCCGATGCGCTTCCCGCAAATCCAGCGAGCATCAAGGCAATAATCAATCGCATCAGGTCCCCCAATTAAGTCCACGTGATGCCAACATGTCCAGCCCACTTTTGAGTTCTTTAGGGCAGTTGGCAACAACCATCTGCTGAACAGTCGCTCAAGTATGTCAGTTGGCGGTGCAGAGTTTCCCATAGATATTGTCGGTTAGCACCCCTTAAATGGGGGGAATTCTCTGCAGCATGCGCGGCCTTCGTCAGAGCAGTCGGGCCTCATTCACGAGAGATATGCGGCTACGGCTGGAGATAGCCCGAATCCAAAATGCACACTTCTCTCAGACCTTGCAGAGACGCGGGGCCCTTTTCGTGGTTATGAGCGCTGAGATATGAGTCGCTAGTGTATCGTTTTCCCAGCGCGGTTCAGAAACACGCGCAACTACGGAGGCTTGCGGAGAACGCGCACAAACCGGTGTGGCGACAAACAATACAGTATAGAGAATTGGTGGTTGGAGGCGGGATCGAACCGCCGACCTGTGGGTTATGAATCCACCGCTCTAACCATCTGAGCTACCCAACCGAACCAGGAGCCAAGCGGGGATGGTCACGCCGCTTGCGGAGGCGAGGCTATAGCCAATCCTGTCCGTCTGTTCAAGCCTTCTGGCAATGAAATTTCGCGAATGTCACAGGCCGCGCAATTTGTCTGTCGAATGGCATTCCAAAGCGATAAGGGGTGGAATATTTCGCCGAGAAGCTCCATTATGTATAATATATGGAGCTCATGGTGGCGTTGAGGGAATATTTTGTCGGATTTGATTGATGAACTGGACGGACGCATACTCGATCTGATCCAGGACGATGCCTCGTTGTCCGTGGCCGATCTGGCTGAACGGGTCGGACTGTCGCCCTCGCCGTGCTGGCGTCGTATAAAAAGACTGGAAGATCTCGGGGTCATCCGCCGGCGCGTTACCCTGCTCGATGCCGATAAGCTGGGCCTGGGTTTCGAAGTCTATGCCGCCGTCAAGCTGTCCCTGCCGTCGCGCGCCAATCTCGAAGCCTTCGAAGCGCGTCTCGGCGACTGGCCCGAAGTGGTTTCGTGCGTCACCGTCACTGGCCATGAGGACTATATGCTCAGGGTCATGACCCGGGACATGCACGCCTATGACGATTTCCTGCGCGACAAGCTTCTGGCGTCGGATCTGGTGTCGGGCGTCGAAAGCCGCATCATCATGCGATCGGTCAAGGCGACGACGGCGGTGCCGATCCGTCTTGTGATGAACCGGCCGGACCTGGAGGAGGGTAAATGAAACGACGCGTGCGTACGATCGGCTTCCTGCTGATGGCCAGCCTCCTGGCAGGGTCGGCACACGCTGTTGATCCGGCATCGGACCTCGGCCAGTTTCAGGCGCATCGCGCCGCAGGGATGGCCGCCTTCGACCAGAACGATCCGACCGGCGCCATGGCGGCGTTCAGCAAGGCTGGCGCCATCCTGCCGGATTCGCCGTCCATCCTGCTGCTCAAGGCGCAGGTGGCGATGAAGCAGCGCAAGAAGGCTGACGCCAAGGCGGCGCTCAAGGATTATCTCAAGCGCGGCTACGTCCTCGATCTGGCAAAGAACCCCGATTTCAATCAGGTCTGGGACGCCGAGTTGAATGATCTGCTGGAACTGAACGAAAGCCCGGTCGGCCAGATGCGTGTGGTGTCGAATTCGCCCGGCTTCATCCTGGCGGAATCCCTTGCCCAGACCGAGGACGGAGGCGAAGTGTTTGTCGGCGGCGTCCGCACCGGTACCGTGACGGCGATATCGGCCGGGGGCGCGCGCGATGTGCTGACCTTTCGGCCGGGTGTCGCCGCCTATGGCCTGGCGTTGCATGACGGCAAGCTGTGGGCCACGACGGCCGCCACGCGCCAGACCGAAAGCTTCGACCCGAAGGCGAAGGTCACCTCGAAAGTCGTCGTGATCGATCCAACGACCGGCGCCATAGGCAAGAGCTTCAGCGACAGCGCCAAAAGCCGCCGTTTCGGCAAGCTGCTGGCTGGACGCGACGATCTCTATGTCACCGACAGCGAGCGCGGCGAAGTCCTGCGCCTGGCCGGTTATGACGGGACGCTCGAGACGCTGGTGCCGGAAGGCTATATGGATTCGCCCGGCGGCCTGGCGGAAAGCGCCGATGCGTCGTCCCTGATCGTTGCCGATTTCGTCTCGGGGCTCTACCGGGTCGACCTGGGTTCCGGCAGTATGACGCGGCTGACTCCGCCGGCCGACGGGGCTCTGCTGGGCATTTCCTATCTGGCGCGTCATGGCAATGACCTGATCGCCATCCAGACGGGCTTCAAGCCGGACCGCGTCTTGCGGCTGCGCATGTCGGACGATTGGTCGCAGGTCAAGGCGGTTGAGGTCCTGTTGCGCTCCGAGCGTCTCCTGTCACAGCCGACGCAAGGCGTGATCAGCGGCGATACCTTCATGTTCATCGCCAAAAGCCAGTGGGACAATCTCGATGCCCGCGGAAATCCGGTCAAGGCGGAGCCCGACCCGGCGGTTATCGGTGCGATCGTCCTGACGCCCTGACGTTCACGGTAGAAGTGAACCCAGGGCCCTTGCCAAATTGATTATGCGAGTTATTCTCATTATCAAAATGAGGAGTGACTCATGGTTTTGCTAAGCCTCGGTCCCGGACTGATTACCGCCCTGATGACGCAGGCCAAGCTGCCGCGGACATCGCTGGATTTGGACTGGATTGCCCACGACCCGCCCGCCGATGATCGTCATGATCGTGATCATGCGGTATCGGCCGCTGAGAAAACAGCAATCTCCCAATAACTTAACTGGTTAACAAATTATTATTTCAAATGGGCGCGGAATCTGGCACATCTGGCACCAAACCTGCGAGATAGGGTTACGAAAACCTTAATCCTGTATTTTTTCAGGACAAGACGCAGAGACGGAACAGGTGATGACGGTGGGAAGCAAGGCACGTTTGGCGATCGGTGCAATGGCTGTGATACTGGCGGCGGTGACCGGGCTGGCCGAGGCCGCGCAACTTTCGCCGGATCTGCGCCTGCATCCGAACGCACAGCCTGCCTTGCGCGATGGTGATTTCGACGGCGATGGCCGTTTGGACACGCTGCGCCTGGTCAATGACGCCGGCACCGGGCGTATCGCCGTCCACGTTCATCTGGCGAACGGCCACGATCAGCGTGTCACCAGCTTCGACGCCTCGGCTGCCCCCACCCTGCGTGTCGTCGCGGCCGGCCAATACGCTGTCGATTGCGGCAACTTCTCGAACGGCTGCGCGGATGCGCCGATCGCGATGAAGACGGACGGTTTGATCCTGGCCATGGACGGAGGCGTTTCGGTGCTTCTGCATTGGCAGGACGGCCAGTTTGCCCAGGATTTCGTGCGTTCGGACGAGGCGGACATGGCGCGCGTTGCGTCGGCCCTTTACGCGGTAAACCGTTAGTTCCTGCTGGTGATATTGTGAATCGCAACGATGTTGTTGTCGTTGCGGAACTGTCACAAAAGCGACGATCACGCGATTTTTGCACTGGAGATTTCTCCGTGCATGCGTCATGTTGCGCAATAACAGGCGTGGCCGGGAAGCCTTCGCTTACAATAAGAAAGTACGAGTTAGGATAAAATGGGACGCTCAGCTGACTACAGCAGGCAAAGGTGCACAGTCGCCGCCAGCCTGGACATTATCGGGGAACCGTGGACACTGTTGATCATACGCGATGCCTTCCGGGGCATATCGCGCTTTGAGCAATGGCAGGACAATCTCGGCCTGGCGCGCAATGTGCTGGCTGCCCGCCTCAAGCATCTCGTTGCGCACGGCGTATTCGAGCAGCGTCTTTATTGCGAGCGGCCGCAGCGCTACGAATATGTGCTGACGGAAAAGGGCCGCGAGCTGCGCCCGTTGATGCTGCACATGGCCGACTGGGGCGCCAAATATATCTATACCAATGAGACCCCGTCCGTTGAACTGGTCCACAATGCCTGCGGCCACGTCATTGAGCCGGTAACCCATTGCGCCCACTGCGCCGGGACCGTATCACCTGATGACGTCCAGTTGCGCCGCAATCCGGATGCGCGGACGCTGGGCGAAATCTACGCGGAGATCCTGTAAGGCAGGCTGTCAGAGTGCGCTGCGCGTGGCGGCGATAAAGCCGCCACCCAGGACCCGGCCGGAATCGGCTGCGTCGTAAAGCACGCAGGCCTGGCCTGGCGCCACGCCTTCCTCGGGATCGACGAATTCGATCTCGACGCCGGTTTTTGTGCCGACAATACGGGCAGGCACGGGCGGGCGGGTCGAACGCACGCGGGCAAGGACCGATTTATGCGCCAGGGCGGCGGCATCGAGGTCGGCCTCGTCGCCCAGCCAGTTGGTTTCCTTCAAGGACAGGCCGCGCGTCAGCAGCGCCTCGCGGGGGCCGACCACGATCTCGCGTGTCTCCGGAAGGATCTTGATGACGAACAGTGGTTCGCCGACGGCGATGTTCAGCCCGCGGCGCTGACCGATCGTATAGCCGGTGATGCCGTCGTGCGTGCCCAGCACCCGACCGTCGATGTGACGGATATTGCCCTTTTCGCGGCCTTGCGGGCGCAGCTTGTCGATCAGGTTGGTATATTTGCCTTCCGGAACGAAACAGATGTCCTGACTGTCGGGCTTATGCGCGATCCTGAGGCCCAGCTGTACGGCGATGTGCCGGACCTGCGGCTTGGGGATGCCTGCCAGCGGAAAGCGCAGAAATTGCAGTTGCTCACGCGTTGTCGCGAACAGGAAATAGCTTTGATCGCGCGATTGGTCGGCCGCACGGCGCAAGGACACGACCGCGCCGTCATCCGCCCGGTCGACATAGTGACCGGTCGCCATGGCTTCTGCGCCCAGGTCGCGGGCGACGTCCAGCAGGTCGCGGAACTTGACCGTCTGGTTGCAGCGGATGCACGGTACCGGCGTTTCGCCGCGCAGATAGCTGTCGGCGAATTCCTCGATCACCGAGTCGCGGAAGCGGCTTTCGTAGTCGAGCACGTAGTGGGGGATGCCGATCTTCTCGGCTGCCATGCGCGCGTCGTGAATGTCCTGGCCGGCGCAGCAGGCGCCCGTCTTCTTCAGTGCCGCACCGTGGTCGTAAAGTTGCAGGGTTACACCGATGACCTCATAGCCCGCCTGATGCAGCAGGGCGGCGACGACAGTGGAATCGACGCCGCCGGACATGGCGGCGACGATGCGCGCGCCTTTGGGCAATCCGACGGCCTTGCGCGTGGCGTCAATGGCGGCGTCGAGGTCGGCATCTAGGATCAGGGGTACGGGGCACTCTTGCATCCGCGCTAGATAAGGGAAAAGCGCCTCAATTGCTAGATCGTCCCGCATCATAACCTTATCAGGCCTAAGCGGGATCATGGCGCGGCCTTACACTGGGCGGCCTAAAATCGGACAAAAGCGTTCACGGAGTATGCTATGCCCGCCGAAGATTTGAAATCCCGTACACCCGGTCCACTCGATGAGGCGTCACGCCAGTTTGTCGATCGCATCGCGTCGCGTGATCAGCGCGATCAGTCACCCGAAGACGGCGATCCGGGGAGCGAGATCGACGATACGCGCCTGCCGCTGGACGACAATGATGATGTTCCGGCCAATGCCGCTGCCGATGATATTGACGGCGGTCGCGACGACCAGCCGGGCAGCAATAATTCAAACGATGAAGGCGAGGACGAAACGCCTGCGCTTCAGCCCTGAGCTTATCATGCCCATTGCCTTTGCCTTTCAAATGTATGCTGCCCTGTCCTGGCGCATGACGACGGCGCTGATGCCGGCCTGGTGTGGCGGCACCATGTTCGCGCCGTCGAAAGTATCGACGCCTACTTCAACAGATTGAGTAGCGACGTCTGGTTCAGGCTCGACAGGACCTGAGCAGACGCCTGGACGGAAACCTGCGCCATCTGGAGGTCGGTATAGGCTTTGGCCAGGTCGACGTCCGTGCGGTCGCTGATCAGGCCAGACAGCGTCTTGACCTGTCCCTGAAGGGACTTGGTCGTGTTGTCGACGCGGTTCTGCAGGGTGCCGTTCAACGACGTCTGCTGGACCAAATCATCATAGTGCGCGTTGAATTCCTGCGACTTGGTCGTCAGGAACGCTTTCTGGGCGTCTGTCAGCTCGGCGCCGAACGGGCCCGTCAGGGGGTCGTCATTATAGGCCTGAATGTCGGCAAAGGTCTGCATCAAGGCCGTGCCGAGGTCCGAAGCCAGCATGCCCGTCTGGATCGTCGTGTGGACGTCGATGCGCGAAGACTTCTTGATGTCGCCGTTCTGGAAGCCGTCGGCCATAGTCGGCAAAGCGGTCAAATCCGACAGGCTTGTGACGGTTACAGGAGGATTGTCATCATTGCCCCCGCCGAACAGGTACTGGCCGTTATGGACGTAGTTCAGGCCGTCCAGAGCGCTTGAAAACGCACCCTGGAGCGAGGTCATCATAGCGGAGGCGTCCCCCGAAGCCAGTGCGTTCATGATGGCGTCCTTGGCGCTGGCGGCGGAGTCGCTGGCGGTCGTCAGCGCCAGGTCCTGGCTTTGCAGCCGATCCGCCACAGTCTTGTTGACCTCGATGAAACTTTCCGATTTTGCGAGCGATGACTGGTAGGCCGCAATGATTTCCGCGGAGCGCCCATGTCCCATCAGGTCGGTAGCGACCTTCTGGGTCGATACCTGGTCGTTGGCCTTGGCCATGCGGTTTTGGGCGTCCATCAGGTTGCCCAGCGCGTTGCCCCAGATCTGTCCGGTCGAGATACGCATCTATCAGCGTCCCATATTGAGCAGGACATCGTACATTTCCGTAACGGCCTGGATGAGGCGGCCGGAAGCGCTGTAAGCCTGCTGGTAAACAGTAAGGTTGATCAGTTCCTCATCGAGGTTAACCCCTTCGGTGGCGGAGCGGCGATTGGTCGCTTCCTTCAGAAGGGCCTCCGAGGCCGTCTTGTTGGTTTCCGCATTGGCGGCCACATTGCCGACCTGGCCGGCAAGGTCCGACGCATAGCGTTCGAGCGTCGATGTGCCGCCGCCGTTCAGGCCGGAGCGCGGGAAGGTGATCGAGCTATTGGCGATGTCGGACATGGCCAGTCCGCCCGCGCCGTCGCCCGACACCAGCGCCGGGCTGGGCGAAGTCGCCGACAGGTCGACGTGGGCCAGCGACATTTTTGCCGGGTTGCCGTTGACCGTGCTGTGAACGGCCAGGCCGCTGGCGACCTTGCCTGAGGTGCCGCCGATCCCGAAGAAGGTGCTGAACGATGCGCCGCCGAGACGTGAGGTATTGTCCGAGGACACGCCCAGCGTGGCCGCCGGACTGCCATACCCGCTGAAGGTCAGTGCGCCATTGCCGTCCAGCGAGAAGGTGCCGTAACGTCCGACGCCGGTCGTGGTGTCGTTCAACGCCGTCCGCAGCTCGTCCATCGTGGTGACGCCGCTGGTCGGGATGGTGAAATCGATGTCGGCCAGGGTGGAACCGTTTTCGCCTTTGATGCTGAAAGACATCTGGCTGCCGAGCGCGAAGCCATGGTTCGACGTACCGCTCAATCCCGTCTGGTTGTTGGTCGGCGTCTTGGACGAGATGAGGTCGTTCAGGCCGAAATATTGAGAGAAACCCTGGCCGAGCTTGTCCGAACCACCGGTGGCCGGATCGGCGATGGCGACGCCGGCGGTTGTGCCGGCGGCGTTTATGGACAGGGCGCCGCCTGTGAAACTTAAGGAGAGGCCCCCTGCGGATCCCGTCTGAATATCGGCCGCGAAAGTGGCGTCGGCGAAGGTGCCGGAGGTCGAGCCGCCCCCTGCGGGGTAACGCGTCCAGGTGTTGGCCGTGAAGTCTATCTCCATGCGGCTGGCGATCGCGCCATTGCCGTCGAGCATGACTATATTGGTAATGCCGGTCATGCCGTTCAGCGCTTCGGCCTGTGTCTGGCTCAAGCTCTTGCCGGTCAGCGAGGCCGGCGCGGGAACGGCTGAAGAATCGTTGTGAGCCGCGTTCATCTGCTCGGCGAACTTGGCCATGTATTGATTAAGCTGGTCATTGATCGCCGGCGCGGTGGTGTCGCGCATGTCGATCAGGCCTTTGAGCTCGCCCGACGTGATGCTGTCGCCAAAATCACGTGTTTCCCCCGATACACCCTTGATCATGATCGAGTTGAAGACGGTCGAGCCCGATACGTTCGACGTTGGCTGGTAGGACAGGGTGGCATAGGTATCGCCGCTCAGCACCGTGCCGTTCTGGGTGCGCACGGTAACGCCGCCATTGTCGTTCTGCGTGACCTTGACGTCTATAAGTTTCGACAACTGATCGATATAGCCGGTCTGCGCGCTCTGTGCGCCGGTGGCGTCGCCGCCGACCACGGTCGCCGATGAGATCGATGCATTGAGTTTCGAGATATTCTTCAGCAGGTCGTTGATGGCGGTCACGTCCGACGCGATGCGGGCGTCGGCGTCGGAACGCACCTGCTGGATCTTGTCCGAGATGCGCGCCCCCTCGGCCAGGAAACCGGACAGGTTCGATACCACCTCCTGGCGCAGGGCTGACGAGCTGGGCGTTTCGCCGGCCTTGGCCATCGAGGTGAGGGCGCTGTTCATCTGGTTGAACAGGTTGTTTTCGTCGGTAATGTCGCCGAACTGCGCCTGGATCTGGTCAAGCAGGTCATAGGTCGCGCTGCTTTGCGACGCTTCCGACGATGCCTTGAACGAAGCCTGCTGCAGATAGCGGTCGGCCGCCAGGGTGATCTGGCCCGAGGACACGCCAGCGCCCTTGCCGCCTATGGTCACAGAGGTCTGGTTGGCCTGTTTGCGGATATAGCCCGGCGTATTGACATTGGAGATGTTGTCGGAGGTGACGCGCAACTGCTCCTGCGCGGTCATCAGGCCCGAAACACCGATATTCATGATCGAGTTCAGCGACATGGCTGAGTGTCCTCAAAGCGCATCCCGAAACGTGCAAAGCGGTTTTCGATGGGAGATGCGCGACAAAGCAAATTAAGATTTAAGCAACCGTATTTCGGCAAAGCCTGCACCGCACCCGGCAAATCCTGCCGGGACGTTCCGGTGCTGCGATTTTCAAAACTCAATATTTTCATAGACTTAGAGCTTTTGCCTGGCCGGAGTTTACGATTCTGAAGCGTAAGGTTTCAATTCACGTGCCATGTTTAATATGCATGCCGGCAAGCGCCGCGATATCTGCGGTTAACCCTTTGGAAAGTCGGCAAGTTTTGACTGCCGTGGCTGCCGGGCAGGCAAATATCGCCCGCCTCTCGATGGGCTAAAATCAATAAAATCAATATGTTAAAAATGGCCCGGCGCTTGCAATCGGCATGAAGATTGGTTTGCGCAAGAACTGCGTCGCCCCGAACAGGTTCCTCATGCTGCGAAATGCGGCGGCGGGACGCTCAAGTGTTTTGCGCGAGTTCTCATGTCGCTGTCCGCATCCTTGCCGGTCAATTCCGCAGCCGCTCCCACTGGCGCCGCGCCTCCTGGCGCTGCCGGTGCCCCCGCGGATGCAGCCACGGGTCTGACGCCTGCGAGCGGCACGTCCGTATTCGATGCCCTCCTGCAGCAGATTGCCGCCGAGACGCCCGTGCAGGCCGCTCCGGCGATCCAGGCCGCCATGAACGGCGAGATGTCCGCGGTCCTGACAACGGAAGAGACGGGAGCCGAGACGCCTGAAGCCGAAGTGCCGGAGACGGTCGAGGCCGAAATCCCTGGCCAGGTCGCGCTGGTCATAACGGCGCCGGTTGTTCAGCCTCAGGCCAACACGGCGGAGGCGGCACCCGAACTGTCGCAAGACGCTCTGCCTGTCGACGCGAAAGCATCCAGGGCGAAGCCGGGGCAGGCGCAACCTGTCGGCGGCAAGGACGCGGACGACATAAAAGACGCAGAGACGGCCGACACCATGGAGACTGCGGTCAAGGCCTCGGTCGAGCCCCTTCGCGCCGCCGGCAAAGCTGCCAGGGACGTCGTCGCCAAGGTGCGCGACGCGGTGACGGGCGCCGAGCCGCAACCGGCACAGCCGGCTGCCGACCCACGCACTGTCAGCGCGTCGGCACCGGACGCGTCGTCATCTGCCATGCCGTCGGCCTTTTCGCTCCAGGCCCTTAATGATACCCAGGGCAGCTATACAGCCACCGGCGCAAGCACGGCCGCCGCTTCAAACCTGTCCAAGGCTGCGGTGGAGACCCTGTCGGCCTTGTCCATGCAGATCAGCAAGAAGCTGGAGCACGGCTCGACCAGGTTCGCCATCGAACTCTATCCGGCCGACCTCGGCAAGGTGGAGGTGTCGCTGCATATTGCCCGTGACGGCAAGACGACCGCGCACCTGACGTTCGATAGTCCCGTTACGGCCGCCAGTTTCAGCGCCAGTGAGCCGGAACTGCGCCAGCAATTGGCCAATGCCGGCTTGTCCGTCGACCAGGATGCCCTGTCCTTCTCTTCGCGCGACGGTTCCTCGCAGGGCAACGGCTTCGGGTCGGCCCTGGCGCAAGACCAGCAGCAGCAACAGTCGCAGGCCCGCCAGGCCAGCCGCGCCCTTGAAGCGGCGCGGAAGGTTGCCGACGACAGCGACCTCAATGCCGTTCTTGACAGAGCAATGAATGCCATGCGCGGCGGCGCTTCGACGCTTGCGCTCAACCTGATCGTTTAGGACCAGACATGGGATATACCATTTCCGATACCGCCACCTACACGCCGATCGATCCGACCAAGACAACCAAGTCCGGCTCATCGATCACCGACGCGTCGTCGCTGGGCGCGAACTATTCGACCTTTCTGACCCTCCTCACGGCCCAGGTGCGCAA
>CBIHPL010000032.1:0-14510 GCA_966212005.1 uncultured Asticcacaulis sp. | reverse complement strand
TGACCGAAGCCACCGACAACGATCAGCTGCGCCGCAACTGGTCGGTCGAAGAAACGGTCGACGCCGCCTTCATTCGCGCCGACATCGACACCGAACTGTTCGGCATTCCGGTCACCGGCAATGTCGGCGTCATGTCGCAAACGGCCGATCAGCGCGCCATGTCGGTCTTCGTCGGCGCCGGCACGCCGGTCATCAAGGAAGACGGCGACAAGTACACCGACATCCTGCCCAGCCTGAACTTAAACTTCGCGGTCGCCGAAGACGTCACGGTTCGCGTCGGCGCCGGTACGACCCTGGCCCGTCCCCGCATGGACGACATGGCCGCGGGCACCAGCTACAGCGTCATAAACGACACCAGCCCGCCCGCGACCTTCCAGGGTCAGCCGGTCTACTGGACTGGCGGTGGCGGCAACGCCCAGATCCGTCCGTGGAAAGCCAATGCCTACGACCTGTCGATCGAAAAGTACTTCGGCCGCAAGGGCTATGTGTCGGCAGCGTTCTTTTACAAGGACCTGACCTCGTACATTTTCAACCAGACGGTCGCCAAGGACTATACCGGCGTCAATCTGCCGGCCTCCTGTACGACGCCGACCAATGTCTGTACCAAGGCTGCGGCCAATCGCATGGGGTCGACCTCGGCCCAGGCCAATGGCGCGGGCGGCTGGATCAAGGGCGCCGAGTTCACGGTCTCGGTGCCGGGCGAGCTGATCACGCCGTTCCTGGATGGCTTCGGCGCCATCCTGACCGCCAGCTACAATGACAGTGAAATCGATCCGAACAACACCGGCACGCCGGTCAATATTCCGGGCCTGTCAAAGGAAGTGATCAACACGACGGTCTACTACGAAAAGCACGGCTTCTCGGCACGTGTTTCGAGCCGTTACCGCGGCGAATTCACGGGCGAAGTGCCGGACTACACCAACAACCTGCAAACCCGCCAGGTCCAGGCTGAAAACGTGGTCGACGCCCAAATCGGCTACACCTTCCAGAACGGTCCACTCAAGAACCTCGGCATCTCCCTGTCGGGTTCGAACCTGACCAACGAGCCCTTCTACCTCTACAAGGGCAACAACGTGGTCAAGGAAGAGAGCTATGGCTCGACCTATCTGCTGGGTCTGAGCTACCGTTGGTAATCATTCCAACAGATTGCTAAACAAAACGCCTGCCGGTTTCCGGCAGGCGTTTTTCTTCCAAGGCATTCTTATGAACGAATCCCTGATCAAGCGCGTTGTTGTTGTCGGTGGCGGCACGGCCGGCTGGCTGAGCGCGACCATGCTGGCGCGTGTCCTCAACAGGTCTGCGGAAATCGTCGTGGTCGAATCCGAGGACATCGGCATCGTCGGCGTCGGTGAAGCGACCATCCCGCCGCTGGTCAACCTGTTCACCTTCTTGGGCATTCCCGAACACGACATGCTGTCGAAGGTGCAGGGCACCTATAAGCTCGGCATCGATTTCGTAAACTGGCTGAAACCCGGCAGCCGTTATATCCACGCTTTCGGTAATCCCGGCCGAGACCTCGGTATCGTGCCCTTCTATCAGTACTGGCTTCGGCGGCATCTGGAAGGCAGGGACATGTCGCTTTGGGACTATAGTTTCAACAGCATGGCATCGGACGCCCATCGCTTTGCGCCGATGAAGATGATCCCCGATACGCCGGTCGAAGGGCTTACCCACGCCTGGCATTTCGACGCCAACCTGCTGGCGCGGTACCTGCGCGGCATTTGCGAAGCGCAGGGCGTCATTCGCCGCGAAGGCAGGATCACCGGCGTCAATCTGCGCAGCGAAGACGGTTTTATCGAATCCGTGACCCTGGCTGACGGAGAGGTCGTCACAGGCGATCTGTTCATCGACTGCTCGGGCTTTCGCGGCCTGTTGATCGAAGGCGCATTCAAAGCGGGTTACGACGACTGGACCCACTGGCTGCCGTGCGATCGCGCCGTGGCCGTACCGTGTGAATCCTCCGGACCGCTCCTGCCTTATACGCGTGCGACGGCGCACACGGCCGGCTGGCAGTGGCGTATCCCGCTGCAGCACCGGATCGGCAATGGCCACGTCTTTTGCAGCAGCTTCATGAGCGAGGAGGAAGCCACGCGCATCCTGATGGACAATCTCGATGGCAAGCCTTTGGCCGACCCGCGCGCGCTGTCCTTTACAACCGGCCGGCGCAAGGCCAGCTGGGTCAAGAACTGCGTCGCCTTTGGCCTGTCGTCGGGCTTCATGGAGCCCCTGGAGTCAACCAGCATCCACCTGGTCCAGTCGGGCCTGACCCGTTTCGTCAAGATGTTCCCCGACAAGGGCTTCAGTCCGCTGCAAATCGCTGAGTTCAATCGCCAGACACACCACGAATACGAGCTGATCCGCGACTTCCTGGTGCTGCACTACAAGGCCACCCAGCGCGATGACAGCCCGTTCTGGAATCACTGCCGGACCATGGCCGTGCCGGACAGCCTGACGCACAAGATCGATTATTTCCGCGAGCACGGCCGTCTGATCATCGAAGATACCGACCTGTTCCGGGAATCGAATTGGGTGCAGGTCCTGGTGGGTCAGGGAATCTTGCCGCAATCTGCGGCGCCTCTGGCCTATGCGATCGGGGAAAAGCAGCTTGACGACTATTGCGCCAATCTGCGGACGATATATGCCCGCGCGTTGAACAGTCTGCCGCCGCACGATGCCTATATTGCCCGGACAAGCCCCGCCTTATACGACGGATGACAGGAAGGACCGGGCGTCGTCGAATACCGTCCCCTTCTTCCGGAAGGGAATGGAAAAGACCGCCGCCATATCCTGATGGCTCAGGCTGTCATAGAGTTTCAGCGTCGAAGGCGTACCCGCGTCGCGTAAACGCTTGTCGAGATTGACCGCGTTTTTGATCATGACGACCTTATCGGCGCGGCTGTGCATCAGCAGGAAGTTGGTGGCGAGCTTACGCGCGTGGTTGATGGGCTGGGTCTCGGCAGGTTTTGGCCAGCGTCCAAAGGCGTTGCGCGAGGCATCGACGTCGAACGGGTAGAAGTCGTAGGGGCCCGCCAGCCCAACAACCGCCTTGACGGGCAGGTCACCGAGAAACTGCGGATCGAGCGGCAGCATGGCTGCGATATAACCGCCGGCCGAGTGCCCCATCAGGGCCAGCCGTGACCCATCACCGCCATAGTCCTTGGCGTGCGCGACGGCGTGTTTGACGGCAGCCGCGCCATCGAGGACGAAGTCGGGATAGGGATGGTCCGGCACCAGCCTGTAGTCGGGCACGACCACGACATAACCCATCGATGCCAGGGCATGGCCCATCCAGACATAGTCGTCCTTCGACCCGGACGCCCAGTTACCGCCATAGAAGAACACCAGAACAGGCAAGGGGCCGGTTGCGTCTTTCGGGGCATAGACGTCATAGCGCTGACGTGGGTCTTCGCCGAAAGCAACGTTCTTGGCGACGTGACGGACGCCGCTTTCCTTGGGCGTAAGGGTATTGAAGAGCGAAAGCGTGTTGCAGGCGGCCAGCGCCGTCGCAAGACCGCCTAAGCCCAGTAATCCCAGTATCCGGCGTTTGGTCACGACAGGCACAACTTATCCTTAAAAGCTGACGCTCGACTTTTCGGTCGGCGGTTTGGGACGCAACCTGATGCCCTTGAGCCAGATTTGCAAGGCTTCCCAGTGGATGCCGCCGACAACTTTCAACGTCATCAGGGGCATGGCCCAGAACAGCTTCCACAAGACGCGATCGCTGATCGGGGTGCGTCTGGCAGCGAAGCCGGCAAACAGCATATCGCGTGCACCTTCAGCCGTGTGATGGCGCAGGCGGATCTTGAGCGCGAAGGTTTCGCCGGGCTGCGTCAGGTCGAAGTCGTAAGCCATGTCGCGCGTGTCCATGAAGGGCGAGACGTGCAGGCGCTTGTTGCTGTGCTGGCGGATATGGCGAGTGTCCGTCTTGACCGGCAGGACATAGGAGTGGCGGTCGCCGAAAGTGTTGTTGACCTCATAGACAACGGCCTTGAGCAGTCCGTCGGGGCGTTGCAGGAAATAGAGGCTGATCGGGTTGAAGACAAAGCCAAGCACGCGCGGCATCGTCAGAAGCCAGATGCGATCGCCGTCGGTATAGAGGCCTTTTTCGCGCAGCATGGCGGCCATGCGATCACGCAGGGAACCCGTCTTGTCGCCCTGATCCGGGCCATGATCGCGGTCGTAAAAGCTGAACAGATTAAAGCGGTTGTGCGCGAGCCACAGGGTCTTTGGCACCCGATCGAGATCGAGCAGGACCTGGAAGATGTGATAGCTCAGCCGGTGCGGACGGGGCGCGAACCGCTGGTGGATGACCTCGCCGATGTACAGGCCGGGTTCCATCACTCGGCGGCCTCCAGAATGGAATTATCCGTCCACGGATTATATTGGATGCGGCTTTGCGACCAGTCGAAATCCCACGGCCGGCGCCGCCCCGTAATGCCCTCCGCCACCGCCAGACCGGATTGCAGACCATCCTCGTGGAAGCCAGAACCGAAATAGGCGCCGCAGAACCACGACCGGTGCTGGCCCTGGAGGTCGCCCAGCCGGGATTGCGCATCGATCGCCCGGGCATCGAACAGCGGGTGTTCGAAGGTGGTGCGCTTGATGACCCTGGCCGGATCGATGTCGCGTGTCGGGTTGAGTGTCACGAAGTAATTCTGCGGCGTCTTCAGGACCTGCAGCAGGTTCATCCAGTAGGTGACACACAGCTGCTGCTCCGAAGAGGATGTGCGTGTGCCGAGATAGTTCCAGCTCGACCACGCTGCCCGGCGCTTCGGCATCAGATTGGGGTCGGTGTGCAGCACGACTTCGTTGGGTGTGTAACTGAAGGCGCCAAGCGTCGCCCGCTCGGCGGTGGTGGCGGAGGCACCAAGGATTTTCAGCGTTACATCGGCGTGAGTGGCAAAGACCACTTCGTCGAACTCATGCCGCTCGCCTGACTGATCCGTCAGGATAACGCGGTTCGGGCTGCGCTCGACCTTTGTGATGGCGGCCCCGGTGCGGATGCGGTGGGCGAAGGGCTTCGTCAGCTCTTTCAAATAGGCCTGCGCCCCGCCGATGACGCTGCGCCACAGGATACGGTCGGTGATCTTGAGCAGGCCGTGGTTCTCGAAGAAGGCGATAAAGGCGCGGAACGGATAATCCATGATCTGCTGCGCCGAGGTCGACCAGATGGCGGCGGCCTGAGGCAGAAGATGGTCATCGATAAAGGCACGGCCGTAGTTGCGGTCCTTGAGATAGTCACCGAGGCTGTATCCCGGTCGGGCGCGCGCCGCCTCGTCCCTGGGCGCTTCACGATAGAAGCGGACGATGTCGAGCAGCAGGGACAGGAAGCGCGGCCGGAACAGATTCCGGCGCTGGGCGAACAGCCCCTTCATGCCGAGGCTGCAATATTCCAGTCGGCCATCATCTATGCTGACCCCGAACGACATGTCGCTGAGTTGATGGGCGACGTCCAGATGACGGAAGAGGGCGACAAGATTTGGATAACAAGGCGCGTTGAAGACGATAAAGCCCATATCGACCCAGACCGGGTTTTCGTCCGTGCCGGCATTGACCGTATGGCTGTGGCCGCCGGCCTGGTCTTCGCTTTCGAATACGGTGATGTCGCAATGCGGGTTCAGCATCCAGGCAGCGGACAATCCGGCTATGCCCGAACCGACCACGGCAACGCTTGGTCTCGTCAGGTTCGACATATCGTACATGCGCCATTCTCCGCCGATGTTTGAAGAATTGTACGCGCCGTCCTTGGACGTGGATCACAGGCCGGCCGGTGATCCATTCGTCTGACGACGGCGTATCAGCACCGAGTTCACAAAAGGCGGGCGGCATTGCCCGGCATTAAAATGTCCTTTGACCGCGCGCTGACATTGGGGTTTGTTGCCCGCATGACCGAAACGGACAGCGCGCGCCTGGATCGCACCTCACCGGACGTTACGCCGGAAATGCTGCTTGCGCGCGTCGCTGCGAGCGACCGCGACGCCTATGCGGCTCTGTTTCTGCGCTTCGCCCCAAAGATCAAGGCCTTCGTCATGGGCCAGGGACTTACGGCACAGGAATCAGAGGACCTGGCGCAGGAGGCGATGCTGAGCGTCTGGCGCAAGGCGCATATGTTCGATCCGTCGAAGGCCAGCGCGGTCACCTGGATCTACTCGATTGCCCGCAACCTGCGCATCGACATGGCGCGCAAGGCCAAGCGCGTGCGTGAACTGCCTCAGGACCTTTGGCAGGGTGACGGCGACAAGGGCGCCGATGGCGAGATGATCCTGGCCGAGGATGCTGCGTCGGTAGCGGGACTGCTGGAGACCCTGCCCAAGGAACAGAAAGCCATTCTGCGCCTTTCCTTTTATGAAGACCTGTCGCATGGCGATATCGCCAAGGCGCTGGCTATCCCGCTGGGGACAGTCAAGTCGCGCATGCGCCTGGCCATGAGCCGCCTCAAGGCCGGCATGAAATCAGTACCCGGAGAGCGTTCATGAATTCCGTCCATCACCATGTCTCGGAAGACCTGTTGTGGGACTATCACCGCGGCGCCTTGCCGTCCGGATTGCGCCTGGCGGTCGCGACCCATCTGGAACTGTGCCCGCATTGCCGCGCCGACGCAGCCGTTTTCGACGCGGTCGGCGGTGTATTGCTGGATGAGGTTGAGGGCGTAGCAATGTCCGACAGCGCGCTCGACCTGGCCTTGGCACGGATCGAACGGCCTGAAGAACCGGTGAAGCGGACGGCAAAGCCGCAACGGGAATTCCTGGCCGGTTTTGAACTGCCAGACACCGTCAAGGCGGCGCGCATCGCCAACCGCTATTGGGCGGCGCCAGGTGTTTGGATGGCGCCGATCCACGTCGATGATGCGCCAAAAGGGTCCAAGACCTTCCTGATGCACGTCAAGGCGGGAATGACCATGCCCGAGCACACCCATCGCGGGCCGGAAGTCACCCTGGTGCTGAAAGGGCGGTTCAGCGACGTCTATGGTGACTACGCCAAGGGGGATATCGCGGTGTGCGCGGATGAGCATTGCCATTCGCCCGCCATCCTCAACGAAGATTGCCTGTGCCTGGTGTGGCAGCAGGCGGCCATCGTTCCGAAAACCTGGCTGGGGAAGCTGTTGCAGCCCTTCGCCCGTATCTGAGGTTTCGTTATGAAGCTCATGATTATCTACGCCGTCGCCCTTGTGGTCATGCTGGTTTTGGACTTCATCTGGCTATCGGCCACCGGCAACACGATCTACCGGCCGAACATGCAGGGCCTGATCCGCGAAAAGGTCAATCTATGGCCGGCGGTCGGCTTCTATGCGCTGTTTGCTTTCGCCATCGCCTATCTGATCGTCAGCCCAGCCGTCTCGGGCGGTGCGGTCAATCTCGTCGATCTCAGTTTGCGCGCCGGCGTCCTGGGCCTGGCCTGTTATGCGACCTATAGCTTGACGGGGCTGTCGATCATCCGCGACTGGCCGCTGAATGTCAGTCTGATCGACATGGCCTGGGGCACGTTTGCGGCGATCGTCACGGCCAATGCAACGGTATTTGGTCTCAAATTTCTGGGGCAGGCGGCCTGAGGGCGTTGGCGACTTTGGAACGCGGCGGACGGCCCAATACGTCGGAAATCATCCAGGCCGCGTTGACGACCTTGGTGATATCGACCCCGGTTTCGATCCCCAGCCCATTGAGCATGTACAGTACGTCTTCGGTCGCGACATTGCCGGACGCACCCGGCGCGTAGGGACAGCCACCAAGCCCGCCGACCGACGCATCAAATATGCTGACGCCGAAATCGAGCGCGGTCAGAATATTGGCCAGCGCCTGGCCGTAGGTGTCATGGCAATGCAGGGCCAGGCGCCCGGACGGGATCAGCGTCATCACCTGATCGAGCAGACGTGAGATATCGGCCGGCGTGGCGACGCCGATCGTGTCGCCCAGGCTGATCTCGTAGCAGCCCATCTGCAGCATCTTCTGCGCGACGCTGGTGACGGCTTTCGGTGAAATCCTGCCTTCGTAAGGGCAGCCGACAACGCACGATACATAGCCGCGCACCCTGACGCCGTCGCTCACGGCGCGGTCCATGACAAACCGGAACCGTTCCAGGCTCTCGTCGATCGAGCAGTTGATATTGCGCTGGCTGAAGGTTTCCGATGCCGCGCCGAATATGGCGGCGGTGGTGGCGCCGGCGTCGCGCGCGGCTTCATAGCCTTGCAGATTAGGTGTCAGGACGGGGTAATCAACGCCGTCGGCGCGGGTGATACCGGCCATGACTTCGGCGGCATCGGCCATCTGCGGCACCCACTTCTTCGACACGAAGCTGGTGGCCTCGATGTGGCGCAGGCCGGTCTGCGACAGAGCGTCGATCAGCGCGATCTTGTCGGCGGTTTCGACGATCTGTGTTTCGGCCTGAAGACCATCGCGCGGGCCGACTTCGTAGAGCGTGACGTGTGACGGTCTCATATAACCCCCTTCTCCCCGTTTACGGGGAGAGGGTGGCTCGAAGAGCCGGGTGAGGGGCTTCTTTCAACGCACACGATCATTTCGTCTCTTCAAACAATTCCCGGCCGATCAGCATACGACGGATTTCCGACGTCCCCGCACCGATCTCATAAAGCTTGGCGTCGCGCCACAGCCGTCCAGCCGGATATTCATTCGTATAGCCGTTACCACCAAGCGCCTGAATCGCCTCACCCGCCATCCATGTCGCTTTTTCGGCGGCATAGAGGATACATCCGGCGGCATCCTTGCGGGTGGTTTCGCCGCGGTCGCAGGCCTGAGCCACTGCATAGACATAGGCGCGGCAGGCCGCCCATGTCGAATACATGTCAGCGACCTTGCCCTGCATCAGTTGAAAGGTGCCGATCGGCGATCCGAACTGCTCGCGCGTGTGGATGTAAGGGATCACGACGTCGAGGCAGGCACGCATGATGCCGAGCGGCCCGCCCGACAGAACGACGCGCTCATAGTCGAGGCCTGACATCAGCACACCCGCGCCACGGCCTTCGGTGCCCAGCACGTTTTCCGCCGGCACTTCGCAGTCGGCAAAGACCAGCTCACCTGTATGCGAGCCACGCATGCCCAGTTTGTCGAGCTTCTGTGCCACCGAAAAGCCCTTGAAGCCCTTTTCGACCAGAAAGGCGGTGATGCCTTTCGATCCGGCGGACGCGTCGGTCTTGGCATAGACGACCAGTACGTCGGCGTCCGGACCATTGGTGATCCACATCTTCGAGCCGTTCAGCACGTAGCGATCGCCGCGCTTGTCGGCGCGCAGCTTCATCGACACGACGTCCGATCCCGCGCCGGTTTCCGACATGGCCAGAGCGCCGACATGGTCGCCGGAGATCAGCTTGGGCAGGTACTTCGCGCGCTGTGCTTCCGTGCCGTTGCGCGTGATCTGGTTGACGCAGAGATTGGAGTGCGCACCGTAACTGAGGCCGATCGAGGCCGAGGCGCGGGAGATTTCCTCCATGGCGATGGTGTGGGCCAGATAGCCCATACCCGCCCCGCCGTATTCCTCGGGCGCGGTCAGGCCCAGCACGCCGAGCTCGCCCAGGCCCTTCCACAGGTGCATGGGGAACTGGTCGCTGCGGTCGGTTTCCTCGGCCAAAGGCGCGATTTCGCCGGCGGCATACTGGGCGACGGCTTCACGCAGGGCGTCAATATCTTCGCCGTGACCGAAGGAGAGGTGAGGGAAGTCGATCATGGTCAGAGTCCTTGGCTGCGAAGATGCCCCTCACCCCAGCCCTCTCCCCGTAAACGGGGAGAGGGGGCAGGATCGCGACTCTTTTCCTTCTCCCCGTTTTGCCTGCCGGCGAGGCCGGGGAGAGGGTGGCTCGAAGAGCCGGGTGAGGGGCAAGCTATAGAATTATCCAGCCGCATCAGTTTGTTATCTCCACCAACAACGCCTTGTCGGCCACCTGCGCATCGGCGGTGGCATGGACGGCGGTGATAGTGCCGGCGCGCGGCGCCTTGATGGTGTGTTCGATCTTCATGGCGCTGAGGATCAGCAGCTTCTGGCCTTTTTCCACGACGTCACCGGGCTTGACGAACAGTTCGATCAGCTTGCCGGGCATGGGCGCCACGATATCGCCCGAAGCCGCCAGGTCCTGGTGGCCCTCTCCGGCTTCAAGATGGAGATGACTGCGGTAGGGCAGGTTCACCCAGAAGCCCGACAGGTCGTTCCACGGTGACGTCGGATCGGCAACCTTTGCGTTGCCATTTGCCTCGACGTCCGGCCAGGGCAGCGTCAGGCGCTCGACATGGCGGCCGATAAAGCCGGTATCGATCCTGGCGGCGGCAAAGTCTGGATCGGACACGACGCGGCGCAGGAAGCCCAAGTTCGTCGCCGGGCCATTCAGGCGCGTATGGATCAAGGCCTCGCGTATCCGCATAAGCGCCTCGGTCCTGTCACGGCCATGGACGACGATCTTGGCGATCATTGGATCGTAGAAGACGCTGACCTCATCGCCCTGCTCGACCGCCGACTCTATGCGCGCAGACGCTGGAAACTCCAGACGTTCCAGCCGCCCCGTCGCCGGCAGAAAATCGTTCTGTGGGTCTTCGGCATAGAGCCGCGCCTCGATGGCGTGACCGGTGATCTTCAACTGATCCTGGGTCAGGGGCAAAGGTTCCCCCGCCGCTACGCGCAATTGCCATTCAACCAGGTCAATACCGGTAATCTCTTCGGTCACCGGATGCTCGACCTGAAGCCGCGTGTTCATCTCCATGAAGTAGAAGGGCGCGTTTTCGATACCGTTCGAGACATCGGCGATGAACTCAACCGTTCCGGCGCCGCGATAGCCAATCGCGTCAGCCGCGCGCACCGCCGCCTGCCCCATGGCAGAGCGCAAACCGTCGGGCAGATCGGGCGCTGGCGCTTCTTCAATCACCTTCTGATGGCGCCGTTGCAGCGAGCAATCACGTTCGAACAAATGTACAACATGGTTATGTGAATCGGCAAAAAGCTGGATTTCGATGTGCCTTGGCACCTCGATATATTTCTCGATCAGCACCTTAGGGTCGCTGAACGCATTCTGCCCCTCACGCTGGGCGGAGACGAGCGCATCGGCAAAATCTGAGGCCTGATCCACCCGGCGCATGCCCTTGCCGCCACCACCGGCCACGGCCTTGATCAGTACCGGATAGCCGATGCTGTCAGCCTGCGCCTGCAGCGTCGCCAAGGTCTGGTCATCGCCATGGTAGCCAGGTGTCACCGGCACCCCGGCCTTGGTCATCAAGGCCTTGGCAGCGCCCTTCAAGGCCATGGCGCGAATGGCGTCTGGCGTTGGGCCGATAAAGACGATGCCAGCGGCCTCGCAGCCTTCCGCGAACTCTGCATTTTCCGACAGGAAGCCATAGCCCGGATGGATGGCCTGGACGTTGCGGTTCAAGGCGGCGGCGATAATCAGGTCGCCGCGCAAGTAGGATTCAGACGCGGCGGCCGGCCCGATCATCACGGCCTCGTCGGCTTCGCGCACAAAGGCAGCATGGCGGTCGGCCTCGCTGTACACTGCAACGGTACGCACGCCCAACCGCTTGCAGGTGCGGATGATCCGTCTGGCGATTTCACCGCGGTTGGCGATCAGGATTTTGTGGAACACGCTCATTCGGTCCAGCCTGGCTTGCGCTTGGCCAGAAAGGCCGACATGCCTTCGCGCGCTTCGGCGGAGGCCCGTCGGGCGGCGATGCGGTCAGCTGTCATGGCGGTCAGTTCCGGCGTCACAGGTTGCCCTGCCACATCGGCGATCAGGCGCTTGGTGTCGGCGATGGCTTCGGGCCCGCCCAGGCAGATGGCGTCGACAATGGTTTTCGCCATGCCTTCAAGATCGTCGCTGACGTCGTGGACCAGGCCGATGCGCCGGGCCTCATCGGCGCCAAAGCGTTCGCCCGTCAGCATGTAGCGCCGTGCCTGGGTCTGGCCGATCTTGGCGACGACATAGGGCGAGATCGTCGCCGGGATGATGCCCAGACGGACCTCAGTCAGGCCGAATACGGCCTTCGGGTGCGCGATAGCGATGTCGCAACAGGCGACCAAACCCGTTCCGCCGCCGAGCGCCGCACCATTGACCAGCCCGACGATCGGTTTCGGGCAATTGCTCAGCTCGTTGAACAGCCTGGCGATGTTCATCGCGTCGGCGCGGTTCTCGGCCTCGCCCTGGTCGGCTGCGCGCTGCATGTAAGCGAGATCGGCCCCGGCGCTGAACGATTTGCCCGCGCCGGTCAAAAGGATGGCGCGGACATTGGCGTGGCGGCCCAGCATATGGATGCAGTCGGTCAGCTCACGGATCAGGACGTCGTTGATCGCATTATGCACGTCCGGCCGATTCAGGGTGGCACGGGCGACGCCGTGCTTGTTCATTTCGATGGATACAAGAGCCATGGTCTGTTCGCTCCCTTAGAGCGGTTACATGCGGAAAACGCCGAACTTCGTCGGCTCTATGGGGGCATTAAGCGCGGCTGAAAGCCCCAAACCCAGTACCCGGCGGGTATCGGCGGGATCGATGACGCCGTCGTCCCACAGCCGCGCCGAGGCATAATAAGGATGGCCTTGGGATTCATAGGTATCGCGGATTGGCGCTTTGAAAGCTTCCTCCTCCTCGGCCGACCATTTCCCGCCCTTGGCCTCGATGCCATCGCGCTTTACGGTCGCCAGCACATTGGCGGCCTGTTCGCCGCCCATGACCGAGATTCGCGCATTGGGCCACATCCACAGGAAGCGCGGATCGTAGGCGCGGCCGCACATGCCGTAATTGCCGGCGCCGTAGGATCCGCCGATAATGACGGTGAACTTCGGGACATTGGCGCAGGCGACGGCGGTGACCATCTTGGCGCCGTGGCGGGCAATGCCTTCGTTCTCATAGGCGCGGCCGACCATGAAGCCGGTGATGTTCTGCAGGAAGATGAGTGGAATTCCGCGCTGGCCGCACAGCTCGATAAAGTGGGCGGCCTTCAGCGCGCTTTCAGAAAACAGCACGCCATTATTGGCGACGATGCCGACCGGATACCCGTACAGGTGCGCGAACCCACAGACGATGGTTTCGCCATAGAGCGCCTTGAACTCATCGAACTCCGAACCATCGACCAGCCGGGCGATGACTTCGCGAACGTCGTAGGGTTTGCGCGTATCGGCTGGGATGATGCCATAGAATTCCGTGGCGTCGTAAAGCGGCTCGACGACTTCCCGCGTCGCCAAAGAAATCGTCTTCTTGCGATTGAGATTGCCGACGACGCGGCGTGCAATGCCCAGCGCATCGGCATCATTGGCGGCGAGATGATCGACGACGCCGGATAGCCGGGCGTGGACATCGCCTCCGCCCAGGTCTTCAGCCGAGACGACTTCGCCGGTGGCGGCCTTCACCAGCGGCGGTCCGCCCAGGAAGATCGTGCCCTGGTTGCGGACGATGATGCTCTCATCCGACATGGCAGGCACATAGGCGCCACCGGCCGTGCAGCTGCCCATGACCACGGCGATCTGCGGGATGCCAAGCGAAGACATGCGCGCCTGGTTGAAGAAGATGCGGCCGAAATCGTCCTTGTCCGGAAAGACTTCGTCCTGGTTGGGCAGGTTGGCGCCGCCACTATCGACCAGGTAGACGCATGGCAGGTTGTTCTGCTGTGCGATCTCCTGCGCACGCAGGTGCTTCTTGACGGTCAACGGATAGTAGGTGCCGCCCTTGACGGTCGCGTCATTGCAGACGACGACGCATTCGGTGCCGGAGATGCGGCCGATACCGGTAATGATGCCGGCTGCCGGCACCTCGTCGTCATAGACCTTGTGCGCGGCCAGTGCGGATAGCTCGAGAAACGGCGAACCGGGATCAATCAGGCCCGCGATCCGATCGCGTGGCAACAGCTTGCCGCGGCTTACGTGCTTGTCGCGGGCGGCGGGTGAACCGCCAAGCGCAATGTGGTCCGACAGGCTGCGCAGGTCGTCGACCAGGCCTTGCATCCGGGCGGCGTTGGCCCGGTAGTCGTCATCGACGACATCGATTTCGCTGCGAAGCGCAGGCATATTCGTCCCTGTCTTTTTTCTTATGTTAGACGAATATAGCGAGTCGTCCATAAAAGTTTCAAATGAAATCTTATTGGCCGGGTGGCGGCATGGCGAATACCGGACATAACCAAAATCTTGTTTCCCTTTTGTTCCTGGGCTACACTTCCGGCGGATTGTCGGATTCTTCCGGCCCCGGAGTTCGCATGAGGCCTGACCTTGCATGACAGAAGACGAAGAGGTGCCTGCGTTACGCAAGATCATCCATGTCGATATGGATGCCTTTTACGCGTCGGTAGAACAGCGCGACAATCCGGATCTGCGTGGCAAGCCGGTCGCCGTCGGCGGCGCACGCGAACGCGGGGTGGTTGCCGCGGCATCCTATGAGGCGCGAAAATTCGGTGTGCGGTCGGCGATGGCGTCGGTTACGGCGCGGCGAAAGTGCCCGGAACTGATTTTCGTCAAGCCGCGCTTTGAAGTCTACAAGGCGGTGTCCCAGCAGATCCGTGCGATTTTTGGTGAATACACGCCTTTGATCGAGCCCTTGT
>CBIHPL010000031.1:0-14541 GCA_966212005.1 uncultured Asticcacaulis sp. | reverse complement strand
CATTCAGATGTCCTTCGGGATAGATGAGGATGCTGCGGCCATCCTTGGCGGCGTCGGCTGAGCGTGACGCCAGGGCCTTGCGCGCTTCATGGCCGCCGCAATTGTTGACGACGATAGCGCCCAGTTTGGACAGCAGGGTGCCCATCAGTGGAAATTTTTCGAGGTGATCGCCGGTAACGAAAGCCAGGTCGCCGAACTGTGAGTAGATGCAGAAGCCGTCGCCCCATGAATGGTGTTTGCAGGCAAAAATCACCGGCTGTTGCGGCACGTTTTCGCGGCCGCGCACTTCGAGCCTGATGCCGGCAAAGACGCGCATCGCCCAGACCATCCGCCTGGTATAGCGGTGGATGACCCAACTGACCGGTTTCCGGCCGGGCAACAGCGTCAGCATAAGTGCCGTGAGGCTGTAAAAGATGGACAATATCCAATAGGCAATGGCGAACAGAAGGCTGTTCATGGCGCGTCCCCAAAAACGAACAAACGGACTTGAACATTGTTCAAATCCGTTTGCAAGCATTTAATTTGCGTGGATGTTACGCGGCGCTCGAGTCCGGGATAGCGCTGCCGACGGCCACGGTGACCTTGTTGCGGCCGGCGTTTTTCGATTGATAAAGGGCCTTGTCGGCGCGGTCGAGCAGGTCAAAGGCATCTTCGCCATACTCGCGCTGGGCGATGCCTGCCGAAACGGTAACCGTGCCCAGGTCTTCGTTGGTCGAGCGGCGCTTCAGGACGCGCGATGCAATTTCCTGGCGGGCTTCATTAAGTATGCGTTCGACGACGGCTGCGGTTTCGCCCGGGAAGAGCAGGCCGAATTCCTCGCCGCCGTAACGCGCGGCCAGACGCGGTGCGCGGCCGATGCGTGCAAGGACGCTGGCGACATAGCGCAGGACCTGATCACCCGTCTGGTGGCCCCACGTGTCGTTGAAGCGTTTGAAGTGGTCGATATCGAGGACGGCGAGGGTCAGCGGAGCGCTGCCGTCGTCACTGTCACAGTGGTTGTCGAGCGCTTCGTCGAAGGATTTGCGATTGGCCAGATTGGTCAGGGCGTCCGTCATGGCCTCCATGCGGACCTGATCCAGATGCTTGCGCAGACGGTTGACTTCGCGCGACGAGTCGACGAGGCGGGATTCGAATTCGACGTGGTGGCTCAGGACCTGGTTTGTGGCATCGGTCAGGCTCTGCACCAGGCCCTGCAAGGCGGTGGCGTCAACAGCGCTCATCGAACGCTTGGCGCCTTCGAGGGTGTCGCTGTAGGTCTTTTGGGTCTTCTGGGCTTCGCTAATGATTTCGGTGATCGAAGTCAGTTCACGCGTAAGCTTCAGGCCGGCGTCGCGAACCTCGTCATTGAGCTTGAGACGCGCAATGAACTTGCTGGCCAGGCTCTCCGACACATCTTCGGTAATCTGCTCGCCGGCCTTCACCAGGCGATAAATTTCCTGGGCAAGCGCACATTCCGGGTCGCCGGCAACATAGAGCCACAGTTCATAGTTCAGCGGCGTCGGCCAAACACCATGTTCCTGCATCAGTCGCAGGGCTTCATTCGCCAGGGTATAGGCGTTTGGGCTTCGTACGCTGATCTCTATGTCATTATTCATTGAGAGTCCTCTGCGTCCGCGGTGAATCAGCATCCTGATTCGCGTTGTGACGTCCGCACTCTACTGAAACTTCTCTGACAGGCGGTTAACGCCGTGAATATTTTCGGCTCAAGCCTTTACCTGTGTAGGGCGCAGCATGAAGGCCGGGGTGTGATCACCGAAAGGCGTGCCGGTTTCCTGGTCACGGTCAGAACGCCTTTGGTTTCCACTGCGTTCCTGATCGCGTTCGGGACGTTTCTGTACTCCACGAACAGGTTCAGTTTCACGCTCAGGGCGCTTCTGGCCTCTGCCGCGTGCGGGCTTCTCAATCTTGGCGGGGGTTTCGGCGAGGTCCTCGCCCCCTGCTGCTTCAGGGGGCGTGATCGGCTGGGTGGACGCCTGCGGGCTGTCTTCGGTCCGGCGCGGCTTGCGGTCACGTCCGCGATCCTTGTCACGCTCACGGCCCCGGTCCTTGTCGCGGCCGCGATCCTTGTCACGACCGCCTCGTGCAGACCGTTCGCCGCGCGGCGCGTCATCCAGAGCGGCATAGTCGACGTCAAGATCGAGCACAGCCGGCTCTTTCTTGATGAGCTTGATGACCTTGTCGTAGTTCTTTTCATCGGCGGTCGACAGCAGAAGATAGGCTTCGCCGGTACGGCCGGCACGGCCCGTGCGTCCGATGCGGTGCACATAGTCGTCGGCGTGGTGCGGCACATCGAAATTGAACACGTGGCCGACTGCCGGGATATCGAGACCGCGCGCGGCGACGTCCGACGCTACCAGCAGTTTCAATTGGCCACTGCGGAAGGCGTCGAGCGTCTTCATACGCAGGGCCTGGTCGAGGTCGCCGTGGATCGGCGCGGCGTCAAAGCCGTACTTGGCCAGCGACTTGGCGACGATATCGACGTCGGTCTTCTTGTTGCAGAAGACGATGCCGTTCGTAACGTCGAGCGTAGAGAGCAGGGCGCGCAGGGCGATACGCTTGGCGCGGACGTCGCGATGCGGGACCTTCAGAACGTACTGGGTGATGTTTTCGTTGGTCGAGGCCGGACGGGAGACTTCGATACGCACCGGGTTCTTGAGGAACTGGTTGGTCAGGCGGGTGATTTCCGGCGGCATGGTCGC
The DNA here is from genome assembly GCA_966212005.1 of uncultured Asticcacaulis sp. Classification (GTDB taxonomy): domain Bacteria; phylum Pseudomonadota; class Alphaproteobacteria; order Caulobacterales; family Caulobacteraceae; genus Asticcacaulis. Next base: position 11,842 of record CBIHPL010000031.1, on the reverse strand, counting down.
CGAGAAGAACAGGGTCTGGCGCGTCGGCGGCGTCAGTTTGAAGATACGCTCAATGTCCGGGATGAAGCCCATGTCGAGCATGCGGTCGGCTTCGTCGACGACCATCAGCTGGACGCCGGTCAGCAGGACCTTGGAGCGTTCGAACAGGTCGAGCAGGCGACCCGGGGTGCAGATCAGCACGTCGACGCCCTTGTCGAGCTTGGCGACCTGGTCCGCCATAGATACGCCGCCAATCAAAAGCGCCCAGTTCAGCTTGTGGAACTTGGCGTATTTCTCAAAGGCTTCGGCGACCTGATCGGCCAGTTCGCGAGTCGGCGCAAGGACAATGGCGCGGGGCATGCGGGCACGCGACCGGCCGGCGGCCAGGCGCTCGATCATCGGCAGGGTGAAGGCGGCGGTCTTGCCGGTGCCGGTCTGGGCGATACCCAGGACATCAAGGCCGGTGAGGGCGACAGGGATGGCCTGCTCCTGGATGGCGGTCGGCGTATCGTAGCCGGTTTCGGCAATTGCCTTGAGGACCTGTTCGCCCAGGCCGAGGTCGCTAAACTTTGTCATGGGCGTCCATTGCTACTTTACGGGCCGGTAGTCAATGATTGTCACGGGTTTTGGGGTCTGAGACCCCAAGTCTTCTTCACTTCTTTCTATATTTGAGGGCTGAAGGCCTCAAATATAGAAAGAAATAAAAAGGTTGTGGGGTCTCAAGACGTTCTTTGGCCCCACGCCCCGTTACACATCAAGGTCTTCCGCCGCAAATTCAGCGTGATCCTGAATATAGCGGAATCGCAATTCAGGCTTACGGCCCATCAGCGTTTCCACCAGGTTTTCGATATCTTCCTCGTCATGAGGCAGGGTAACGCGCGCCAGGGTCCGCGTCTTCGGATCCATGGTCGTCTCTTTCAGCTGGGCCGGCATCATCTCGCCAAGGCCCTTGAACCGGCCGATTTCCGGCTTCTTGCCCTTGAAATGCTTGGCGATGATCTCGGCGCGATGCGCATCATCCTTGGCGTAATGCACTTCCTTGCCGTGACTTATCCGGTACAAAGGCGGCATGGCCAGGTACAGATTGCCATTACGGATCATCCCCGGCATCTGACGGTAGAAATAGGTGATCAGCAGCGAAGCAATGTGCGCGCCGTCGACGTCGGCGTCGGTCATGATGATGATGCGCTCATAACGCAGGTCTTCATCCTTGAACCGCGCGCCGGGCTGGACGCCAAGCGCCAGGCCCAGATCCGACAGTTCGGCGTTCTGCTTCAGCTTGTCGACCGTCGCCGAAGCCACGTTCAGAATCTTGCCGCGCAGAGGCAGGATGGCCTGGGTGTTACGGTTGCGGCCCTGTTTGGCGGAACCGCCGGCCGAGTCACCCTCGACGATGAACAGTTCGGTGCCGACCGCATCCTGGCGCGCGCAGTCCGCCAGCTTGCCCGGCAGCCGCAGCTTGCGCGTCGCCGAAGCGCGCTGGACTTCCTTGTCCTTGCGCTTCTTCAGGCGCTCCTCAGCCTTTTCAACGACAAATTGCAGCAGCTTTTCGGCTTGCTTGGGAGAGCCGGTCAGCCAGTGGTCGAACGGATCCGCCAGGGCTTTTTCGACAAGCTTCTGGGCGTCGGGCGACGACAGGCGGTCCTTGGTCTGGCCCTGGAATTCCGGGTTGCGGATAAAGACCGAGATAACGATACCGGCATAGGCGGCGACGTCTTCGGCGGTGATCAAGCCGCCACGCTTGTCGCCGATCATTTCGGCATAGCCCTTCAGCGACCGCGTCAACGCGGCCCGCAAGCCGGCTTCATGCGTACCGCCGTCCGGCGTCGGAATGGTATTGCAGTAGGACTGGACGAAGCTGTCGTGATCGTCGAATCCAGCAGCCGACCACACGACGGCCCATTCGACAGCGCCGGCGTCGTCCTTGCGATCGACCCGGCCTGAGAAGATTTCCGAAACCGTCTCGCTGCCCTTGATGCGCTCGGCCAGATAGTCGGCCAGACCGTTCGGGAAGAAGAACTTGTCCTCCGCCGGCGTCTGGTCATGGATCTGGCTGGTTGCGCATTTCCAGAAGATCTGCACCCCCCGGAACAGATACGCCTTGGCCTTGGCCATGCGATAGAGGCGGGCAGGCCTGAAGTGGGCCTGGTTGCCGAAGATTTCCGCGTCAGGCAGGAAACGCAATTTCGAGCCGCGCTTCTTCGACGGCTGAACCTGCTCAACCGGCCCAAGGGAATGGCCGCGCGAGAAGTTCTGCTGCCACTCAAAGCCGTCGCGCCACACCGTGACTTCCAGGCTTTCCGACAGGGCGTTGACGACCGAGGCGCCGACGCCATGCAGGCCGCCGGAGGTCGCGTAGGCCTTGCCCGAGAACTTGCCGCCGGAGTGCAGGACCGTCATAATGACTTCGAGCGCCGATTTTCCCGGATATTTCGGGTGGGGATCCACCGGAAGCCCTCTGCCGTCGTCACGTACCGAAACGTAACCGTCGGCGTCAAGCTCGACCCAGATGGCCTTGGCGTGGTTGGCCACGGCTTCGTCCATGGCGTTGTCGAGCACTTCGGCGAAAAGGTGGTGCAGTGCCTTCTCGTCGGTACCGCCGATGTACATGCCGGGGCGCTTGCGGACCGGTTCCAGCCCTTCCAGGACTTCGATACTCGACGCGTCGTAGGTGCTGTCGTGCGTGACCGGTTGTGGAGCGGGCATTTCAACCACTTTCGGCTTAGGCGCTGCGACACGCGTTTCTGGGCGCGTCTCCGGTGCAGGTGCGGAAACAGGTGCGCCGCCTTCAGGCTCGGCGCCGGGTGTGAATAAATTGGGTTGCGCGGATTTGGAACTCATGACTCAAACATGCAGCGATTCGCGCCGGGTATATAACGCCTGATGCCAAAAGAGAACAAAAAAAGACCGCGAGCTGTGGAAGGCTCGCGGTCAGCGCTTTTAAACCTTGGTCAGGCTTAGAATTAGAAACCAACCTTCAGGGTGGCGTACAGGTTGCTCGGCCGCTTCGAAGCTTCGCTGTAACGCAGGTCGAGCGAGAGGTTCTCGGTCAGGGCGTAGGTGGCGCCGAAGTTCCAGGTCGTGTAACCCATGGCTTCGTAGTTGCCGATGGCGCCCGAAACCGCCAGCTTGTCGGTGAACGGATAAGAAGCGTTCACTTCGTAATACGGATCTTCCAGGTCTTCCGCGCCGAGATACATGGCGGCGCCGATCGTGCCTTTGCCCATCGGATGGCTGACGGCAGCCTTCAGTTCGCCGAAGTTGTAATCGCAGGTGTCACATTCGTTCGGATACATGTAGTGGATGTAGCCGAAGTCGAAGTTCCAGTCGCCAACCGACGGCGCGAGGCCCAGATACAGGTCGAGCTCGGTCGAGGTGTCGTCGCCGAAATCGACGTTCGAACCCCATGCGCCGGCATAGAAGATGCCCTTTTTGTAGTCGACGCCGCCCTGTACGGCTGCGCCGTCCTGGGTTTGGCTGACGCCGCGCCAAACGTAGTTGTTGGTGGCGGCAATGTTGAAGCTCAGATCACCGGCGTCGTCCTGCGCCATGGCGGCCGAGCCTGCGAAGAGCGCGCTGAGGGCGACAGCGGCGACAAGGAGTGTCTTTTTCATGGTCTATAGATCCCAGTTCAAAGGTTGAAGCCGACGCGTTTAACTGATTGGCGGCTGTTATTTTGCGTTAAAGAGTTTGGTGAACCCACAAACCAATCTAGCAAGTTTTTAGCAGGCGCAAAGTCCCCTATGGTCGTTTAAGCACGCCTAGAGGCAAAATTGTCACAATAATCGGCAGGGTCACAATTGTAAAAAATGCGTTAATATTCAGCTGATTGCAGGAAAATCCAAAGGCCTGAAATCAGTATCTGAAGGATAGTGAGGATTTGCTGCGGCGCAAAAAGATTGCGCTTGCGGTGAAGGGCCAGAGCCGTTTGCCAGACGCGAAACCGGCGTCTCAAAAGCGAATCGGCCTGACGATCAACAAGGGTTGGACGTAGCGCTGTCGCCCACAGGCGCCCCTGAAAAGAGCCCGGCCGGCACGAGCAAAAAAACGCCGGCGCCAAGATCAGGAGACGCTTTATTCCAGTGTCTGCGGTGCTAAAGCGATACGCCGAACTCCGTTTCGTCTTAAATATCGCGCCAAAACAAAAACCTTGGATCGGAATGATTGCTTCCGTCCAAAATCATTCCGATCGAAAGAAAATGGGGCGCTCTTTCGAGCGCCCCACTGTCCGTACATGGCATCTGACGATGTTAGTGATCCATGACTTCGTCGTGTTGCGAAGCGTCAAGACCAGCCATTTCGTCTTCTTCGGACACGCGCAGACCCGTAGTGAACTTGCAGATCAGCAGGATGATGAACGTGCCAACGGCCGACCACAGGATGGTAACGCCGAGACCCAGGAGCTGGTTGCCGACCGAAGCGCCTTCCGCCAGGCTGTTGATCGAGGCGTCGGCGAAATAGCCGGTCAGGATCGCGCCAAGGATGCCGCCAGCGCCGTGGATGCCGAAGGCGTCCAGGCTATCGTCGTAACCGAGCAGCTTCTTGATCCAGGTGGCCGAGAAGTAGCAGACCGGGCCAGCGATGATCATGGCCGACATCGGAGTGACGAAGCCGCAGGCCGGTGTGATGGCGACCAGGCCGGCGACCAGACCCGACAGGATGCCGATCAGCGACGGCTTGCCACGGAAGATCCACTCGACGACCTTCCAGGTCAGGCCGGCGGCGCAGGTGGCCAGCAGGGTGTTGAGCAGGGCGACAGAGCCGACCGCGTCACCTGCCCACTCGGAACCGGCATTGAAGCCGATCCAGCCGACGAACAGCAACGAGGCGCCGACGAGGACGAAGATCGGGTTGTTGGCCGTCATGGCCTCTGTGCCGTAGCCCTTGCGGCGGCCCAGGAACAGGGCAGCGACCAGGCCGGCGACGCCGGAGTTGGTATGAACGACCGCACCACCGGCGAAGTCCTTGACGTTGAAGGCGCTCAGGAAACCACCGCCCCAAACCATGTGACAGATCGGCGCGTAGACCAGGATCGACCACAGGGCCATGAACAGGATGAGGCCCGAGAACTTGACGCGCTCAGCGAAGGCGCCGGTGATCAGGGCCGGGGTGATGATCGCAAAGGTCATCTGATAGGCGATCCAGGTGTATTCCGGCACGCCCGCCGTCGCCATGTAGGCTGTCGTCGGCGTGACATGGTTCAGAAACAGGGTGTCGAAACCGCCGAACCACTTGTTCAATTCCGCCGCCGGCAGGCCGAACAGGTCGGACGAGACGGTGCCAAAGGCGAACGAGTAGCCGACCAGCCACCAGAGGACGGCCGAGACACAGGTCACGGACACCGATTGAGTCACGGTGGCGACGACGTTCTTCTTACGCACCATGCCGCCGTAGAACAGCGCCAGGCCCGGCAGAGTCATCATCAGGACCATGGCGGTCGAGAAGATAAGGAAGGTGGTGTCCGCCTTGTCCAGCGCAAGTTCTTTTTGAGAAGCCAGGAGTGCCGGAGCAGGAGCGGCCGCGGCTTCAGGTGCCGCGGCAGTTTCAACGGCCGGAGCGGACGCCTCGACCGAAGCCTCGACTGACGCTGTTGCGTCCTGAGCCACGGCCAGGCCGGCGGCCGGGGCCGTCAGCAGGAGAGCGGCGGTGACTGCCACGGCTCTCGAAAGTTTAGTCCACGTCTTCAAAGTATCCCCCTTTGGGTAAAGTGGATTGTTGCACCCGCTCACAGTGCCGTGACTACGGAAGCACGCAACTGAATAATCCGGTTAACCAGGGGTGAAGGGGGAGGGCGGGAGCATTTGCGTCATTTATGTGTCAAAAAGCGGCTAAACTCCCGCAAACGCTGGCATTTTTAATTGGTATCCGGGGAAACTATATTTGTTTCATCGGTAACTATTAATTATAATACAATTTACTCAGGATAGACGTATTGCAACGCAAAATAGAAACAGGCCGCCCCGCAAAGGGACGGCCTGAAAACGCTGCAATATCAAGGGCAGGGACGTTCGTCCCCGCACCCTAAATTAGCACTTGTAGTACATTTCAAACTCGACCGGGTGTGGACGCAGTTCGAGGTTCATGACTTCTTCCATCTTCAGCTCGATGTAGGAATCGATGAAGTCGTCGTCCATAACGCCGCCCTTTTTCAGGAAGGCGCGGTCCTTGTCGAGGTTTTCGAGAGCTTCACGGAGCGAGCCGCAGACTTCCGGAATGTTCTTCTGCTCTTGCGGCGGAAGATCGTACAGGTTCTTGTCGGCCGGCGCGCCCGGATCGATACGGTTCTCGATACCGTCGAGACCGGCCATCAGCAGGGCGGTGAAGGTCAGGTAGGGGTTGCCCATCGGATCCGGGAAGCGGGCTTCCAGGCGCTTGCCCTTCGGCGACGACACCCACGGAATACGGATCGAGGCGGAGCGGTTGCGGGCCGAATAGGCCAGCTTCACAGGGGCTTCGTAACCCGGGACCAGACGCTTGTAGGAGTTGGTCGTCGAGTTCGAGAAGGCGTTGATCGCCTTGGCGTGCTTAATGATGCCGCCGATGTACCACAGGCACAGGTCGGACAGGCCAGCATACTTGTCGCCAGCGAACAGGGGCTTGCCGTTCTTCCAGATCGACTGGTGAACGTGCATGCCCGAACCGTTGTCGCCGTACATCGGCTTGGCCATGAAGGTGACCGACTTGCCATAGGCATGGGCGACATTCTGCACGACATACTTATAGAGCTGCGTGCGGTCGGCCATGGTCAGCATGTCCGAGAACTTCAGGCCGAGTTCGTGCTGAGCCGGCGCCACTTCGTGGTGGTGCTTTTCCGGTTCCATGCCAAGCTCGCCCATGACGGCCAGCATCTCGCCGCGCAGGTCCTGCGCAGAGTCGATCGGGTTGACGGGGAAGTAGCCGCCCTTGGGGCCCGGACGGTGACCCATATTGCCTTCCGGATAGACCTTGGCCGAGTTGTGCGGCAGTTCGGTCGAGTCGAAGGCGTAGCCAGTGTTGTCCGGCGCGATCGACCAGCGAACGTCGTCGAACATGAAGAATTCGGCTTCCGGGCCGAAATAGACGGTGTCACCGACGCCGGCCGACTGCGTATAGGCCAGGGCTTTCTTGGCGATCGAGCGCGGGTCGCGGTTATAAGGCTCGTTGGTGTCCGGGTTCACGATGTCGCAGAACACGAACAGGGTGGTTTGTTGATAGAACGGATCGATATAGGCCGTCTTCAGGTCAGGACGCAGCTTCATGTCCGACTCGTTGATGGCCTTCCAGCCGGCAATCGACGAACCGTCGAACATGGTGCCGTCCGTCAGGAATTCCTCGTCCACCAGGTCGATGTCGAAGGTGACGTGCTGAAGCTTGCCGCGCACGTCGGAAAAGCGAACGTCAACATACTTGACGTCCTTTTCCTTGATGAGTTTGAGAATGTCTGCTGCTGTCATATGAGACGCCCCATGTACCATTTTGTTATATGGAAAGCTGGCCGCTGGCTTAGACAGCCTGCGGGCCGGACTCTCCGGTTCGGATTCGAACGACGTCCTGGACGTCACTCACGAAGATCTTGCCGTCACCGATCTTGCCCGTACGTGCCGCGGTCTGGATGGCTTCCAGGGCGGCCGGTGCGAGGTCGTCGGCCACGACCAGCTCAATTTTGATTTTCGGCAGAAAATCAACGACATACTCCGCGCCGCGATACAGCTCGGAATGTCCTTTCTGGCGGCCGTAGCCCTTGGCCTCCAGCACGGTCATACCTTGAACCCCGATTTCCTGAAGAGCTTCCTTCACTTCGTCGAGCTTAAAGGGTTTGATGACGGCTTCGATTTTTTTCATTGAGCAATCCATAAAACTTAGACCGTTCAGCGTCGTAAAATGTTTGCATTGCGCAAGATTGCAAGCCGTTTCGCTGGCTCCAACCTCACATGGCTGTAACGATTAATTACGATGCGTGAACGCGTGGATGGGCTGCGTGTAGACCCAAACCTTGGACAAGGACAGAAGAAAATGCGTTTTAACGCAGATTCGTCGTGCATAAAGGGAAAATTAACCGAGACCTGCGTTTCGCGCGAGTCATCCGTCGGAAAGGGGTTGATGGAAATTGCCGCACCGCAAGATGATTTCGACCGCCGCGCGATCTTGGCTTGACGCATTCGCGTGTTTGCTTCATGACCGCGCCCTCGGGTGCCGGAGCACTCGTATGGACCTGCGGATGTGGCGGAACTGGTAGACGCACTGGGTTTAGGTTCCAGCGCTGCAAGGCGTGGAGGTTCGAGTCCTCTCATCCGCACCATTATTTCGCTTAACGTGAACGCGCTTCGCGCGTGCCTCCACGAGGGCAAAACGTTGCCGGCGCCCGGTCGGGCGCTGTGGGCGCATAACTTGCACTTTTCGATTTTGTAACTGGCTCAACTCCGTCGGTGTGATAGCGTTCGCAAAACGGACTCTCCTATGCGACATTTCCTTACCTTGGCTGCCATCATGGCCCTGCAGTCAGCGCCCCTATTCGCCGAGGATTTCAACGCGAAGGCCTATTTCGGGCACAGGACCGCCGCGGCCGATGCGGCCAAGCGCGACGACCTGGTGACTGCGCAGGCGGAAATCAACGCCGCCAGGACACTTCTGCCGTCGTCGCCGTCAGTCCTTTTGATGGGCGCGCAAATTGCCTTGGCGTCTGGTAAACCTGAAGAGGCGAGGGCCTGGCTCAAGGACTATATCCGCCGGGGCCTGTGGTTCGATCCGGTACGTCATGCCGATTTGGCGGCGCTGCTTGAGCCAGCTGACAGGACCGCGCTCGATACCAATGGCGTTGCATTTCTAACGTTCAAGACGATTGCACAGTTTGAGATTTGCGGTTGGTCGAAGGCGTCGCTGTCATCAAGGACAAGGTATGGTACAGCACAATCCACGACGGCGCGCTCAATCAGGTTGAAGTGGAGCAAGCAGTTGGGTTCGATATCCAGCGCACGCAGGAGGCTTCCGAAGCCGAAATTACCGAAAAAGTCCGCGACGCCTTAGCGAAGGCCAGCGCAGACAACCCCGGTTTGAGGATCGGACAAGCATCCTCGTCAGAGGAATTCATCGATGGTGATTCCGTCTACCCGCTGCCGGAAGGCCGGGGCGCCTATGGCGTATCGGCAAACGACAGCGGCATTTGGGTCGTGGCGTCGCCCGACCAGACGCAGATCGCATCGGCCACCGCACCACCGTCGGATGTCATGCGCTTTGATCCGGCGTCTCCGGGCGCTCCGAAGACATTTCCTGGACCGGCTGGCAGCCGCTTTGGCGATATCGCGCTTGGCAAACACCACGTCTATGTCAGCGACGGAGGGATAGGCGCCGTGCTGCGCCTCGATCCGGCCTCAGGCGCCTGGACGACGGTCATTCCGGCCGGCCGCCTGCCGTCGCCGCAAGGCCTGGCCGAAAGCGCCAATGGCAGGGCTTTGATCGTGGCGGATTATACGTCAGGACTCTATCGCGTCGACCTCATCAGCGGCGATATCCTGCATCTCGATGTGCCCGAGACCGCCTCGCTCGTGGGCGTCGATGGCGGGACGCGATTCGGTAACGACCTGATCGTCATCCAGAATGGCATCCAGCCGGCGCGGGTCTTGCGTGTCCGCATGAGCACAGACTGGAAAGCCATAGAGTCTGTTGAAGTTCTCCTGCGCGGTGGCAAACTCGATGAGCCGACCAACGGCGTGGTTTCCGGTGACCGCTATGTCTTCGTGGCGCGGAGCCAGTGGTCGGATTTCGATGGCGACGGCAAGGCGAAAGCGACCCACGGCCCGGCCATTATCGGCGAAATCAAGCTTACGGATTGAGCCCTGTAGCGGTGCATGCTGACAGATACGGGTGGTCGTGTGGTCGTTTTTTGTCCGGCAGCGCAATCCTGATCAAGCGGCGTGCCTTGTCGTTCTGCAGGATCGTATCCGCAAGTGAAGGCAGATCATGAGGTCCTCCCATCCCGCCGGCCGAGCCGTCTGGTTCATCGAAAATCATTTCGACAAGGACCTGACGCTCGACGATATCGCCGAGGCCGCCGGCGTCAGCCGCTTCCATATGGCGCGCGTCTTCGATGCGCGCATGGGGCTGAGCGTAATGGCTTATGTCCGTGGCCGGCGGCTGACCGTCGCCGCGCGCAGGCTGACCCAGGGCGCACCGGAGATTCTCCCGGTCGCGCTGGAGGCGGGTTACGGATCGCATGAGGCCTTTACGCGCGCCTTCCGCGACCGCTTCGGCATCACACCCGAAGCCATGAGGGAGGGAAAGCCCTATGATGTCAGCGCTTTACAGGAACCTTTTAGCATGGACGCGCAACCGACCGACACCAAAAGCCCGCACGAACTCCGTCCAGGCCGGCCTTTCCGCGTCGCCGGACTGACAAGCCGCTATACTGCGGAACAGACCGCCAATATCCCGTCGCAATGGCAAAAATTCGGACCGTGGCTCGGCAATATAGACGGCCAGACTGGCGAGCCCGACACCACCTATGGCGTTTGCTACAACGCGAACGACGACGGCATCGATTATCTGTGCGGCGTCGAGGTCGGCCCTGGCGCCAACCTTCCGGCCGAATTCGCGACGCTCGATATTGCCGCCCATACCTATGCGGTTTTTCCGCATGCCGGCCACGTCTCGACCATACGCAGCACCTGGGATGCCGTCTGGAACAAGTGGCTGCCCGAGTCCGGTCTGAGCGTTTTGCCCGAGCCCTTCTTCGAGAAATATGGGCCGTCCTTTGACGGCGTGACAGGGCAGGGAGGATTGGAAATATGGATACCGATCAAGGAATAAAGGCCGCTTTCTAAACCAGTAAGGTAGCCGTTGCCTTCATCGGCGACGGGTTCAACGGATTGGCGCCGCGTAAAAAAGTCGTTGCGCGGCGCCGCTTGCCGGGGAATAGTCGCGTCTGGAACGATCCATTTTTTGATGGTCGCATGCTTAAGTACGAAAACCGGTTTCCACTTTTTCGAAGCATGCTCTCGTAAGTTGGGGCCCTTTATGAAAAGCCGTCTGGCGCTGTTTATCCTTCTGTCGATGGTGCTGGGCGTCGTGGCCGGCTGGGCGACAAATCAATATCTCGACGATGCGACCGCGGCCGGGCTCATCCAGGGCTACGGTCTGCTGACCAAGATATTCATTACCATGATCAAGATGATCATCGCCCCCCTGGTGCTGTTCACCCTGATTGCCGGCATCGGTCACATGGAAGACGCCGCAGCCGTCGGCCGTATCGGCGCCAAATCCCTTGGGTGGTTCATCCTGATGTCCGTGGTCTCACTGCTGCTCGGTATGGTGATGGTCGAGTGGCTTCAGCCCGGTGTCGGCATGAACCTTCAGGCCGCCGGTGAACCTGTCGCCGTGCCAAATACCGATAACTTTACCCTGGTGAAGTTCATCGAACACCTGATCCCGTCGTCGATCGTCAAGGCGATGGCCGACAATGAAATCCTGCAGATCGTCGTCTTCGCGGTCTTCGTCGGTACGGCCGTCGCCATGCTTGACGACAAGGCGCCTCAGGTCATGGTTCTGGTCGAACAGGCCGCCAATATCATGCTCAAGGTCACCGAAATCGTCATGCTGTTCGCGCCTTTTGCCATCTTCGGCGCCTTGGCCAAGGTGGTGGCGGAGCAGGGGCTGCCGATCCTGGTTACCTATGCCAAGTTCATGGGCGGTTTCTATGCTTCCATGGGCATCCTATGGGTTATCCTGATTGCGATGGCCTTCCTGTTCATCGGTGCGCGCACGCTGAAGCTGCTTGGGGTGATCCGCGAACCGGCCTTGCTGGCCTTTTCAACCGCCAGTTCCGAAGCCGCCTATCCGAAACTTCTGGCCGGGCTGCCGACCATAGGGATTTCACGCAAGATCACGTCCT
>CBIHPL010000030.1:0-14552 GCA_966212005.1 uncultured Asticcacaulis sp. | reverse complement strand
CTCGATGAACAGGATGCCGGCATCGGTATCGTCGCGCGTCGGCGGATAGAGAAAGCCGCCGGACATCATGTCGTGTCCGCGCGGCTCAAAACAAAGGCCCGTCCGGATCCAGTCGAAGCGCGTCAGAAAATCCTGACGGCGCTCCGACATGGAGTTGCCCTTGAGGAGCGGAGCGCCCCCGGCAACGAGACGGACCGGATTGCCCGCAGTATGGCCATCGATGGCAAAGAAGGTATGGCGCATGGCAGGCTCGTCGGCAGACTCAGGTAGTGTGAAGCAGCGTTCAGGCCGCTTTTACGATCTTCAGGCTCGGGCGGGAAGCCGCTGCCTTTTCGACCATGGCGGTGACTTCGGCGCGGCGCGCACCGGTCAGAGGCATGCGCGGCATACGGACGCGTTCCGAACCGCGGCCCATGATCTGTTCGGCCAGCTTGATCGACTGAACCAGGTCGTGTTCGGCGTCGAGATGCAGCAGCGGCAGGAACCAGCGATAGATCTCGCGGGCCGTGTCGATGTCGCCGGCTTCCAGCGCCTTGACCAGCATGACGGATTCGTGCGGGAAGGCCGAGGTCAGGCCCGAGACCCAGCCCTGGGCGCCCAGCAGAAGGCCTTCGAAGGCAACGTCGTCAAGACCGGCAAACAGGACATAGCGGTCACCGAAGGCATTATACATATCGGTAAAGCGGCGGGTGTCCGGCGTCGAGTCCTTGACGGCTACGATGTTCCTGACCGGACGCAGGGCTTCCAAGACCTCATTGGTGATGGCCACGCGATAGGCGGTCGGGTTATTATAAAGCATGATCGGCAGGCTGGTCGCTTCGGCGACCTGGGTAAAGTGCGCGATCAGCTCTTCGGTGCGAGGCACATAGACCATGGCAGGCAGCAGCATCAGGCCGTTGGCGCCCAAGGCCTCTGCATCCTTTACCCAGGCGCAGGCGAGCGGTGTCGTCAGTTCGGATACGCCGGTAACGACCGGAACGCGGCCCGCGACGACTTCGACGATCGCCTTCAGAAGCGTACGCTTTTCGTCAGCGGTGAGAGAATTGTTTTCGCCGCACGTTCCCATGGCAATAATGCCGGTCACGCCATCGCGAATGAGGTCATCAACGACACGTTGGGTGTCCGCGTAGTCGATCGAAAGATCTTCCTTGAACTGCGTGGTTACCGCCGGAAAAACGCCGCGCCAGTCGATTCTCATAAAAATGCTCCATGAACCCGTATACAGGTTATACGGTATACTATATGCGATAATGCTGTGCAACAAGGATGATTAAGGTATGGACGTAATTGTGGTCGGTGGAGGGGTGGTGGGCCTGAATATCGCCTTATCCCTTCAAGCACAGGGACAGACGATCACATTGATCGAGCGCGAGCGCAACCGTACGTCCGCCAGCTATGGCAATGCCGGTCATATCGCTATCGAACAGGTCGAGCCCCTGGCTTCGATGGCAATGATTCGCTCCGCCCCAGGACGGCTCTATCCGAAAGGCGCCCTGTCCCTGCCGCTTGATGCCATCAATCACTGGCTGCCGTTCTCGTTGCGCCTGATGCGGGCGGCGCGGCCTGCGCAGTTCAAAGCCGGCAAGGCGGCACTGTCCGGGCTGATCTCCCAGGCCATGCCGGCCTGGCAAAGGCGGTTGGCAGATATCGACACCGCCGACCTTTTGCGCACGGACGGACACTATATAGTATGGGAGACGCCTGAGAGTGCGCGCAGGGGCAGGGCGGCGTGGGCGGCAACCGATACCGGGACCGCGACCTTTCATGATGCGACGGAAGACGAACTGCGCGAATTGTCGGCCATAACCGACGTACCGATCGCCGGCGCAATCCGCTTTGAAAACACCGGCCAGATCACCGACAACCGCCGTCTGTTGGACAGGCTCGAAACAGCCTTTGTCGCCCGTGGCGGCGTGGTGATCACCGCGGACGTTACGAATATAGAGGACGGCAATCCGGCACGGGTCCGTCTGGCCAGTGGCGATACGGTGCCGGCCAGGATGGTTATTGCTGCGGCGGGCGTCTGGTCGAAAGCCTTGCTGGAACCCCTGGGTGTCCGCGTGCCAATCATCGCCGAGCGCGGTTACCACATTCAATCTCCCGCGCCGAACTGGCCACGGCATCTGCCACCCGTCGTGTTCGAAGACCGGTCGATGATCGTCACAGGGTTCGAAGGGGCTTTATGCGCCGCTAGCTTCGTCGAACTGGGCGACGTCGCGGCTCCCCCCGACCGCAGCAAGTGGAAGCGCCTGCGCGGCCACGTCGCGGACCTGGGCCTGCCCTTTACGGATCTGCCGAATGCCGACGAGTGGTATGGCGCGCGGCCCACCTTGCCGGACTACCTGCCGGCGATCGGCCGGCTGACCCCCGATGGCAATATCTGGTATGCCTTCGGCCATCAGCATCTCGGTCTGACCCTGGCCGCGGTTACAGGTGAGATCGTGGCAGACCTGCTATCCGGCAAGTCCGCGCCGGACGCCTTCTCTCTCAAGCGTTTCCAATAGGATCAAAGCATGATCGGCTCCTCCACCATCCAGCAAGAACTCGCTGCCCTGACGCCGCCCGTGGCGGCACCGATGATCGCCCGCGAAGAGCGCCTGGCGCGGCTTGACAAGGCCCGTCGCCTGACGCGCGACATGGGTGCGGGCGCCTTGCTGGTCGGGGCGGGGGCGTCGCTGCGCTATTTCGCCGGCCTGCCCTGGGGCGCGTCGGAACGCCTGATCGGTCTTCTCTTGCCGGTCGACGGCGATCCGGTTCTTATCTGCCCATACTTCGAGCGCGGCTCGGTCGAGGCCGACATGCAGATCGCAATGGACTATCGCCTGTGGCACGAACACGAAAGTCCCTATGCCCTGATCAAACAGACGCTTTCCGGCTGGGGCGTGACGAAGCTTGCCGTCGACCCCGCAATGGCGTTCGAGATGGTAAGCCGCCTGGGGCGTGAAACCGGCGTCGATATCCTCGAGGCCTCCTCCGTCATCAATAACTGCCGGATGTACAAGTCTTGCGCCGAGCTGGCCGCCATGCAGCAGGCCAAGTCGATGACGCTTGCGGTTCACCACGCCACATCGCGAATCCTCCATGAAGGCATTTCGACCGCCGAGGTGACGCAGTTCATCGAAGCCGCCCACCGCAAACTGGGGGCGCCGGGCAACTCCTTCTGCATCGTGCAATTCGGACGCGGGACAGCGTTTCCGCATGGCCTGCCGGGTGTGCAAACGCTTCAGGAAAACGATCTCGTCCTGATCGACACCGGCTGCTACGTCCAGGGCTATTCGTCGGACATCACCCGCACCTATGCGTTCGGCAAGGTTGATGACGAACACCGCCGCATCTGGGAGATCGAGAAGGAGGCGCAGGCTGCGGCCTTTGCCAGCGTCGAGGTCGGGCGGCCTTGCGAGACGGCGGACTATGCCGCGCGGAAGATCCTCGAAAAATATAAGCTCGGTCCCGATTATGACCTGCCGGGCACTCCGCATCGCACCGGCCACGGCATCGGCCTCTCGATCCACGAACCGGCCTATCTGGTGCGCGGCGACACAACGCCGTTTGCACCGGGCATGTGTTTTTCCAACGAGCCGATGATCGTCGTGCCCGACCGCTTCGGCATTCGTCTCGAAGATCATATGTATGTCACCGAAAATGGCGCGAAATGGTTCACGGAACCGCAGGCGGCCATCGACCGGCTTTAATTATTGAGGTTCTGCCGCAGCACGCGTTTGATCTGGGCGATGCGTTCCGGTGTCATCTCACCCAGCGTACCGCGCTCCTGCGGCGTGAGGTGCGCCAGCGGCGCCTCGCCGAAAATATGATAGTCGAACAGGGCCTGCCAGATGCCTTTGCGCGACGCCGGCTGGTCGCGCAACGCCAGCACGGCATGGAAGAGGGCGTCATAGGCTTGCGCCGCTGCCTTCGGCGCGTCGTCCCACCAGTAGTTGATCATGACGTTGAACGGCGACAGCGACCTCACCTGATGCCACCAGCCATAGGGGATATAAAGAACATCCCCGGCTTCCAGCTCCGCCACCCGGACGGCGTCCCGCGCCAGCGCAAACCGCGGATACCGGTCCAGGTCCGGGTTTTCCGGATCGACCATGCCGACCGGTACGCCGCCGATGGTACGGTCGAAGGGGCCGGGATAAAGGTTCGGCAGTTGCTCGGGCGGATAGAGCAGAACCCTTCGTTTGCCGGCCACCACGCAGATCAGGTTTTCATTCAGGTCGTAGTGGACGCGGGTGACGGTGCCATTGCCGATCCAGATGCGCGGCTCGACGCTTTCGGGCAGGATGCCGATACGATGGGTGTCGCGGATGGCCGGCATATGGCGATGCAGTTCCGCCGACTGGATAAAGATGGATTGCGGTGCATCGGCCCCGCCCTGGTTCAGCAGGTTCTCCAGCACCTGGGTGAGCGGCGCGGGACCGAAGCGGAAATTCTCGCTGTGCGTATCCTTGCCGTAAAAGAAGTGCCCGCCGATCTCCGGGGGGCCGACGTAGACACCGTAAGGATCGCCCCTGTCATGCGCCAGCAGGTAGTCGCCGAGGGCTTCCGCGTCGCCGCCGAGCTGTACCATCGGCCAGTCGGACAGCAGTCCCTTGAGTATGACCGGCTGATTCGCCGTCCTTATATCATCGGCGAAACTGTCCGGCGTTGTCCCGGAAAATACGGCAATTCCCGCACCGACGGTCCCATTAGGTGACATAAAAGCATCACACCTTTCATAATTGTATACGATATTCGGCATAAGATATAACATATATTGACGTTATATGCCCCCGGTGATTTTCTCCCCTCCATCGCTGCTGCCCTTCGGAAGCAGGCAACCGGGGAAGAGGATATCATGAATAAGCAAAGGAAAGCCCTGATACTGGCCGGCGTCGCCGTCGTGGCCATTTCGTCGGGATGGTCCGTCAGCGCCACGGCGCAGGAGACCGAAGCCGCTGCCGGTGACAGCCAGGTCGTCGTCGTTACGGGCACGCGTATCCGCAAACCTAACCTGAAAAGCGCGTCGCCGATCACGACGGTCGATGACCGCGAAGTCAAGCTGCAGGGCGCAACGGCTATCGATGCCGTCCTGAAGGCCCTGCCGCAGGTCGAAGCCGGCAACAACGAAAACCAGTCGAACAATTCAGACGGCACGGCGGGCGTCAATCTGCGCAGCCTGGGCGGCAACCGCGCCCTGGTGCTGATCGACGGCCAGCGCTTCCTGCCGACCCTGGGCGTCGACCTGAACTTCATTCCTTCTTCTCTGGTCGAACGCACCGACGTTCTGACGGGCGGCGCCTCGTCGGTCTACGGCTCGGACGCCATGTCCGGCGTCGTCAACTTCATCATGCGCAAGAAGCTGAACGGCGTCCGTTTCGATTCGCAGTACAGCATCTATCAGCACACCAATGACGATGATTATCTGCGCGGCGTCCAGAAAGCCGCAGGCATCACGCCTGCCAAGGAAAATGTCTGGGACGGCCAGAAGTACGACTTCAATATCGCCGCCGGCGCCGACATCGCCGACGGCAAGGGCAATGTCACCGCCTATTTCGGTTATCGCAAGATGGAGCCGGTAACGCAGGACGCGCGTGACTATTCGACCTGCGCGCTGGAATTCACGGACAGCACGGGCTCGGCCTTCAAGTGCGGCGGCTCCTCGAACCACGCTTACGGCCGCTTCCGGCCGATCACCGGTCCCAACGCCAACAAGGACTATGCCAACTCCAAGGATGGCACCAAGACCTGGGTCGCGAACGATTCGTCGTTCAACTACAACTATGCGCCGTCGAACTACACGCTGCGCAACTCCGAACGCTACAACGCCGGCGCCTTCGTCAATTACGACATCACTGACAAGATCGAAGCCTACGGCAGCTTCATGTTCATGGACGATCATTCGATCAGCCAGGTCGCGCCGTCGGCCATCTGGTCCGGCCGGCCCTTTACCGTCAACTGCGACAACCCCTTCCTGAGTGACCAGCAAAAGACGATCCTGTGCGGATCGACGACATCGACGGCGGATGCGACGACCCAGGTCGTCTATCGCGCCGCGACCGGCCCCGGCCGCCGCAACGACATGCGTCACACCAATTATCGCCTTGCCGGCGGTTTCCGTGGCGCTCTGAACGACACGTGGGATTACGACGTCAGCTACATGTATGCGACGACGATCGGCCAGTTCAACTACCAGAACGATATCAACCAGGACAAGGCGGCCCAGGCGCTCCAGGCCGTCATGGTCAATGGCACGGTCGTCTGTAAGGACACGTCCAAGGGCTGTAAGCCGATCGACGTCTTCAGCGCCAAGGGACCGTCGGAAGAAGGCTATGCCTTCATCTATTCGCCGACCTTCACGCGTAACGAGCAGAGCATCAATGTCTTCAACGCCTATGTCAGCGGCGACCTGGGTGACTACGGCGTTCAGTCGCCGTGGGCCAATGACGGCGTCGCCCTGGTCCTGGGTGTCGAACACCGCAAGGAAGCGATCGACGAAAAGCGCGACCAGACCCAGCTCGACGCGGAAATCGCCGAAGCGCACGGCAAGATCACGGCCGACGAATATTTCGCCGAAATGGAAATCCCGCTCGTCAGCGACAAGCCGTTTATCAAGTCGCTGAGCACCTCGCTCGGCTATCGCTCCTCGACCTACAACTCGGAATCCCCAACCGCCGTCGGCGCCGAGAAGAAGACAGAAACCTACAAGATCGAAGCGCGTTATGCGCCGACGACCGATATTCTGTTCCGCGCCAGCTATAACAAGGCCATGCGGGCGGCCAATGTCAGCGAACTGTTCGCGGCCCAGGCCGTGGGCAATGTCGGCCTGATCGACCCGTGCGCCGGCCCGACCCCGTCGAAGTCGCTGAGCGACTGCCAGCGCACCGGCGTGACCTCGGCCTGGTACGGCAATATCGAGCCCACCCCCGCGGACGTCGGCTCAGGGTTAGGCGGCGGCAATCCGGATCTCAGCCCGGAAGAGGCCAAGACGACCACCTATGGCTTCGTCTTCACGCCGTCCGGTTCGCCGCTGGCGCTCAGCGTCGACTATTTCAGGATCCGCATCGACGGCTATATCGGTTCGGTCGATCCGCAGGTTTCGGTGACCCAGTGCGTCGAAACCGGCAACCCCTTCTATTGCAGCCTGATCGTGCGCAATCCGACAACCGGCGCCCTGTTCGGCTACAACAAGGCAAACGGCGGTTACGTCATCAACACCAATATCAATACCGGCTTCCTGGAAACGACGGGCGTCGACTTCACTGCCAGCTACAACCTTGAAACCGATCGCCTCTTCGGCAGCAATTATGGCAGCGTCAGCTTCTCCATGGTCGGCACCCTGCTGAACTCGCTGGAAACCGAAGTGCTTCCGGGCCTCGGCTCCTATGATTGTACTGGCCTGTTCGGCGGCACCTGCGGCCAGCCGGCTCCGAAATGGCGCCACAACCTGCGCACCACCTGGACGCCGTCGTGGGAGTCCGCCTGGGCCCCGACCTCGATCTCGGTCAACTGGCGGTACTTCGGCAAGGTCGACCTGGCCACCAATACGGACGATCAGTACCTGAGCGGCACCAAGTCGACCCTCAATGCCGAGATCGAAGCCTACAACTATATCGACCTGACCCTGACCAAGAACCTGCCCAAGGGCCTGGTCCTGCGCGCCGGCGTCACCAACCTGTTCGACAAGGATCCGCCGGCGATCATGGGTGGCCTGCTGGTCGAGAACGGCAACGGCAACACCTTCCCGAGCGTCTATGATCCTCTGGGCCGCATGTTCTTCATCGGTGTCAGCGCGGCCTTCTAATCTTGTGTAACGCGTAAGTCCCCCTCTGAGGCGCTGCCGGTTCGCCGGCGGCGCCATTTTTTTGCCGGGAAGCAAATTTCAGGAGCCTTTAATGCCCATCCACCGCCGCGACTTCCTGGCCGGTTCCGTCATCGCCGCCTCGGCTGCGGCCGCCGTTTCCGCCATTGCTCTTCCGTGCCTGACGCGGACCTTCGACATCAAGGGCCACGCAAAACTTTCCGAGTTCGACGGCTGGGCCGTCTATGAAGACCAGACGCAGAGGGAAGGCGTGATCACCTTTGTGCGCGGCGATGAGGCCCTGGTCCTGACCAAGCGCCTGGCCGCCTGTTTCGACGACATCACGCCGCGGTATCTGGGGCTCGATCTCAAGGACATCTGCCTGGCCGATGCCGACCTGCTGGCCGACAAGTTGCTGGAAAACGGCGATCCGGATCCGGAACAGGTGCGCCGCGCCGCGCCGCCCGCCGGCTGGAACTTCAAGGCCGATGAGCTGGGCACGCGCATGGCCTGGACCAACTTCGTCGGCACGCGCCAGCAGGGCGACACCATGCCGGTTTTCCCCAATGGCCGGGTGCGCGGCTATCGCCCCGAACACGACTTCCCCGAACTGGTCGGTGACGACATGGCCAAGAAGCGCTGGGAGGGCCTGATCGGCGGGTGGCTGCCGGCGATCCACAAGATCATCGAAGTGTCGCCGACGCGCTACTATGACCTGCTGATCTTTGCTGACGTGCGCGCCACCGATCAGCTGGTCGTCCAAACCTGGCATCGCACCATTCAGTACGACAATGGCAAGCCGGTGAAGACCGCCTTCGCCCATTCCTATGCGCCATTCCCGCCGCGCAGATTGGCTCCGCAAGCCACGGACTTCTATCGCGGCCTGCTCGATTTCGCCGGCTACTGGCAGGCGGAGGTCAAGGACCAGTCGGCGGTCACCCTGCCGGATGCAGCGTTTTCCGACATGGTCAGCCACGCCTTCGCCAAGGAGCTGATGACCCGGCCGGGCGGTGACTATCCGAAATACGGCGTCGTCGATCGCGACTATTTCGGCCCGGAATATGACGGCTTCCAGGACACCTTTACCTCATCGCTCTACGCCAATCTCGAGTGGGGACGGTTCGCGCAAGCGAAGCGTGTCATCGACACCTATTTCGACCAGTTCATCTATAACGACGGCATGGTCAACATGCGCGGCCCCGAGGTCCCGCAGTTCGGCCTGACCTTGAGTTTGCTGGCGCGTTATGGACTGTACACCGGTGACGTCGCGACCCTGGGGCGGATATCAGGCAAGATCGCCGCGACCTCAGCCATCCTGACGGAACTGCACGATATCAGCCTGAAGAAGCCAGCCTCCGATTCGGGTTTTGGCCTGCTCGACGGCTGGAGCGAATCCGATGCCTGCCTGCATCCCGATCCGTCGCTGTGGTGGAAGCCCTACTGGAACAATTCGGCCTTTGCCGTACGCGGCTGGCGCGACATCGCGCGCATCTGGCCGCTGATCGATCCGGAGCGCGCGGGACTGGTAAAGGACTGGCAGGCGCGCGCCACGCAGCTTCAGGCGCAACTGGTCAAGGCGGCGCGCGTCAATATCCGCAATGATCTCGAGCCGCCCTATCTCGCCATCCTGCCCGGCACGAAGCTCACCCACCGCGAAGCCTATGCCGAGGCGGCGCAAAAGAAGCAGCGCACCGAACACGGCTGGGCGCATCGCGTCTATGCCGAGATGCTGCACGCCGATGTCTTGCCGGATGATCTGGCGAATACCGTGATCGACGGGGTGCGCGGCCATGGCGGCACCTGCATCGGGGTCGTCGCCAATATCACCCGCGCCAACGAAACCCACCGCGATCAGCTGGGCTTTGTCTCCTATGGCTATGCCCAGCAATTGCTGCGCTTGGGACGGATCGAGGAATATCTGCTGTTCCTGCATTCGCACCGCTATCACTCGCACACGCCGGGGACGTGGGTGGCGGGCGAGGTGACCGGTATTACCGGCGACCTGCCGCTCTATTGCGTGCCGGCGCAGCTGACCCTGCCGAAGCTGGTGCGCTGGATGCTGGTGTTCGAAGAGTCCGACGCTGAGGTGTTGCATCTCGGCCGCGCCATTCCGCGCGAATGGCTGAAGTCGGGCAAGCCGATCGAGATCAAGAGTGCCCCGACACGTTGGGGATCGGTCGACTTCACCTTGCAGGGCGATGCGGCTGGCAAGGTGTCGGGGAATGTCCGGTTCCACGGCTCGGCCCGCCCCGCTGAGGTTCATCTCCATCTGCGCATGCCCAAGCCGCTGCGTGGGGTCAAGCTCAACGGCAAGGCCGCGAAGGTGCAGGACGAGGCCATGGTGTTTGTTCCACAAAGTGCGTCGGAGTTTAGCGTTTCGGCGGTTTGACGACCGCTCCTCTCTTACTCCTCCCTGGCTTTGCCGGGGAGGGGGACCGCACGAGGCGATGACCTCGGCGCCAGCCGAGGCATCGATGAGATGTGGTGGTGGGGGCCTTCCGACATTTGCCAGTGACCCTCATCCGATGCTCATCGAGCCTTGAGGAGTCGCCCCCACCACCACATCTCATTCGCCATCTGACGATGGCTCAATCGTGCGGTTCCCCTCCCCATTCTCATGGGGAGGAGTGATGGAGAGCTGAACTCAGAACGGCCGGGAGGCGGTTTCCGGATCGAGCATCGCCGTCAGTTGCTCGAACAATTGGCGCGGAATGGTCACGGTGTTTGATGCCGTATTCCGCGCCCGCGCTTCGTACCGTCGTTGCGACGGCAGGCGCGCGCCCTGGCCCAGGATCGCATCGAACAGGGCTTCGGCACGGCCGGTATGGACGGCATGTTCCGCGCCCATGAAGATCTTGGGATCGAAGGCCAGGATCAGTTCACCATGATAAGGCGTGGCGCCGGCGCCATTGTCATAGGCCATCGATTCCAGGCTCAACAGATCACCGATCATCGGACCGGCCATCAGCTCGATCATGGCCGACAGGGCCGAACCCTTGTGCCCGCCAAAGGTCAGCATGGCGCCGTTCATGGCCTCGGTCGGGTCGGTCGTGGGCTGGCCTTCGCGGTTCACGCCCCAGCCTTCGGGAATGGACTTTCCTGCCCGGCGGTGCAGCTCGATCTCACCGCGCGCCGCCGCGCTGGTGGCGAAGTCGAACACAAAGGGATTTCCATTCGGTCGTGGCCAGGCGAACGCCAGCGGATTGGTGCCGAAGACGCCCTTCGTCCCGCCATGCGGCGCGACCCAGGCGTGCGACGGCGTCATGGCCATGGCGACCAGGCCTTCATTGGCAATGGCCTCGACTTCGGGCCATAGGGCCGAGAAGTGGTAGCAGTGGTTGATGGCCAGGGCCGCCAGACCGGTTTTACGCGCCTTGGCGATCAGCACCTCGCGGCCGGTCTCGTAGGCCAGCAGCGAATAGGCGCCCCTGGCATCGGCGCGGACCAGACCCGGCGCGACATCCGTGATCACCGGCCGGGCGTCGGGCGACACCTTGCCAGACTTCAGCGTGTGGACGCAGACCAGCAGGCGATAGAGGCCGTGCGAATGGCACTCATCGCGCTGACAGGCCCAGATGGTGCGGGCAATGGCGCGGGCGTGGTCCGGCGCAAAGCCGTTGGTTTCGAGAACACGGACGGCGAAGTCGAAGGCCTCGTCAAGTGGAAGCGTATGTGTCTCAGACATAGAAATTAGTCTTTATCCGTGTACGGACTCTTGCCGCCTTCGGCGATAAAGCGGTCGATACGCGCCTCAAGCACCGGCAGCGGCACCGAGCCCAGTTCCAGCACCGTGTCGTGGAAGGCGCGGATATCGAACTTTTCACCCAGAGCCGCCTCGGCTTTGGCGCGCGCCTTCCAGATCGCCATCTCGCCCAGATAGTAGGAGAGGGCCTGACCCGGCCAGGCGATATAGCGGTCGGTCTCGGTCGTGATCTCATGCTCGCTGAGTGCGGTATTGTCGCGCATGAAGCTCATGGCCTGATCGCGCGTCCAGCCCTTGGCGTGGATACCGGTATCGACGACCAGACGGGCTGCGCGCCACATCTGATAGCTCAGCATGCCGAAATGTTCGTATGGCGTCTGGTAGATGCCCATCTCGACGCCCAGGCGTTCGGAGTAAAGCGCCCAGCCTTCGCCATAGGCCGAAATGTACGTATGCTGACGAAACGGCGGCAGGCCCTTGTTTTCCATGGCCAGAGGCATCTGGAAGGCGTGGCCGGGGGCGGCTTCGTGCAGGGTCAGGGCCGGGATCGAATAGAGCGGGCGGGCAGGGAGGTTATAGGTGTTGACCCAGTAGCCGCCCGGACCACCACGGCCACCGGTGTAGAAGGGCGCCAGTTCCGGAGCGACGGGGAAGATGCCGAAGCGCATGCGCGGCTGGCGGCCGAAATAGTCGCCCGACTTGGCGTCGAACAGCTTGGCTGACCAGGCGGCGCGGTCAAGCAGGTCCTGCGGTTTGGTGACGTAGAACTGCGGATCGGTGCGCAGGAAGTGCAGGAAGGCCTTGAGGTCGCCCTGGAACTTGACCGCCTTCATCACGTCGGCCATCTCGGCGCGGATCTTGGCGACTTCATCGAGACCGATCTGGTGAATCTGCTCAGGGCTCAAATCCAGCGTCGTGTATTCGCGGCTTTGAGCGGCATAGAAGGCCTTGCCGTTCGGCAGGTCATAGGCGGCGATCGATGACGTCGCCTTCGGACCATACTCCTTGGTGATGAAGTTGAGGACCGACTGGTGCGCCGGAATGACGGATCTGTCGATGGCTTCCAGCGCCAGCTTGCGCAGTTCCGCCTGCTTGTCGGCGGGGATCGAGGCCGGCATCGACTTGAACGGCAGGTAGTAGGTATTGGCCTCGCCCTTGGCGTCGATGACGACAGACAGGGAGACATCGCGTCCGACCAGCGACACCTTGGGCACGGTAAAGCCGCGCTTCATGCCGGCGCGCATATTGTCCATGTTCTGGGCAAAGTAGCGCGGCATGTCGTTCAGCTTGACCAGATAGGCGCGGTAGTCCTTTTCGGTGCGATAGGTTTCGCGGCCCATATAGCCGAGATCGCTCCAGAACGAGGTGTCGCCGGCCAGCGGACGCTCATAGGTCTTGAATTCCTGACCGGCCAGCAGGGTCTCGATCTGGAATTGGTAGATCTGGTAATTGACCTGGTCCTCGGGCGAAAGCGCCTTGACGTCTATGGCGTCGAGCTTTTTCTTGACGTCGCGCCAATAGGCCAGCTTTTTGTCCTGACCGGCCTTCGAGACATCTGGAAGCCCCTCGGTCGATTGCGAGGCCCCATCCTCGCTGGCTGCCTGCTGGCTGGAGCGCCAGGTCCATTCGGCCGTGTAGAGTGTCTTGAAGGCTTCACCGGCGGAGGCGGGATCGGCTGCGTGGGCAAGCGGGGAGAGCGACAGGAACGCCGTGGCGGCGGAGGCGAACAGCAGGGCTTTCATTGAGGCGGCGGTCCTTATTAAAGCGAAGCAAATGGGAGTTGCGTCAAAATAGTATACCGTATATCACTGAGGTGCAATCCAATTGCGCACCAATCGCACCGAGGTACCCCATGACCGCAGTCCGCTTTTCGACCGATCGCCGCAGCCTGCTTCGAGGCGCGGCCGTCATGACTGTCCTGAGCGCGACAGGCGCCACGGCCTGGGCAGCGGATACCTTGCCGCAGAGGCCGACGCCGATCCGGCTGAACGATGTGCGCCTGCTGCCGTCGCCGTTTCTGACGGCAGTCGAGGCTAATACGAAATACCTCATGTTCCTGTCGCCGGACAGGCTGCTGCACAACTATCACAAGTTCGCGGGGCTCCCCGTCAAGGGGGAACTTTATGGCGGCTGGGAAGCCGATACGATCGCCGGGGAAGCGTTGGGACACTACCTGTCGGCGCTCGGCCTGATGTACGCCCAGACGGGCAATACCGAATGCCTCACGCGCATCAACTATATCATCGGTGAGTTGGAAAAGGTCCAGGCGGCCCACGGCGACGGTTATGCCGCCGGTTTCATGCGTAAGCGCAAGGACGGTTCGATCGTCGACGGCAAGGAAATCTTCCCGGAAATCATGGCCGGCGACATCCGCTCGGCCGGCTTCGACCTCAATGGATGCTGGGTGCCCTTCTATAACTGGCATAAGCTGTTCGCCGGCCTGATGGACGTCCAGACCTATGCTGGCATCGACCGCGGCATTCCGGTCGCGGTCAAGCTGGGCGGCTATATCGAAAAGGTCTTCGCGGCGCTGAACGATGAACAGGTCCAGAAGGTGCTGGATTGCGAGCACGGAGGCATCAATGAATCGTTCGCCGAGCTGTACACACGCACCAACGATGCGCGCTGGCTGAAGCTGTCCGAGCGCATCTATCACAAGCGCATGCTCGATCCGTTGGTGGCCCAGCGGGACAAGCTGGCCAACAATCACGCCAATACCCAGGTGCCGAAGCTGATCGGCCTGGCGCGTCTCTACGAAGTGACCAAGAAGCCGGGCTATCGCGATGCTTCGAACTTCTTCTGGGACCGTGTGGTCAATCACCACTCCTTCGTCATCGGCGGCAATGCCGACCGCGAATATTTCTTCGAACCCGACACCATCGCCAAGCATATCACCGAGCAGACCTGCGAAAGCTGCAACACCTACAATATGCTGAAGCTGACGCGGCATTTGTTTGCCCTGCAGCCATCGGCCCGCCTGATGGATTATTATGAACTGGCTTTGAACAATCATATTCTTTCTTCCCAAAATCACAACGATGGCATGATGTGTTATTTTGTTCCGCT
>CBIHPL010000029.1:0-14597 GCA_966212005.1 uncultured Asticcacaulis sp. | reverse complement strand
AGCGGTAGACGTCCTTGGCCACGGGCACGAGGAAGCGGCTGTCGGTGGCGGCCGACACGGTTCGCGCCAATCAGGCGCGCGCGATTTCCCTGCCCGACCTCGAGGAGCGCCAGGACGAGATCGGCGGACTGGCGCGCTCGCTGGAAAGCATGACCGACACCCTGTGGCGGCGCATGGAGGAGATCGACCGCTTTGCCGCCGATGTGGCGCACGAAATCAAGAATCCGCTGACCTCCATCCGCAGCGCGCTGGAAACCCTGTCGATCGTCAGGGACGACTCGGCCAAGGACCGGCTGATGGGGGTCCTCAACCAGGATGTCCGAAGGCTCGATCGTCTGATCACCGATATTTCCAACGCCTCACGCCTTGATGCCGAATTGTCGCGCGACGTACCAAAGGCGGTGGACGTCGGCGTCCTGCTCGAAGACATCGTGTCGCTGTATGAACATACCGGCACCGCACGCGTGCGCCTCAGCCGCGAGACGGCGCTTGCCCGGGTCAGCGGCCGCGAAGGCCCCCTGGGCCAGGTCTTCCGCAATGTCATTGACAATGCCCGCTCCTTCTCACCGGAAAACGGCGAGGTCCGCGTGGGGCTCGCTCAGGGTGATGCCGGGCATCTGCTGATTACGGTTGAGGATGACGGCCCCGGCATTCCGGAAGAAAACCTGGAGACCATCTTCCAGCGCTTTTATACCTCACGGCCCAAGGGAACGAGCTTCGGCAACAATTCGGGCCTCGGCCTGTCGATTTCGCGCCAGATCGTCGAGGCGCACCACGGCAAGATCTGGGCGGAGAACCGGACCGATGGCGATCAGGTAGTGGGAGCGCGGTTCAGCATTGTCCTGCCGAGCGCATAAAAATCCAAAAGGGTTTGGGCCTGGCGTCTGTGACCCGGCGAACACCTTTTTTCTTTTCCTCGTCCGCCTGCTTGCAGCCAGAAGAGGAAAAGACGTAAGTCTTGCACCCGCATGAGCAAACTGATCCTCCACGCCACTTCCCTCAGCCTCCTGGTCGGCCAGACGTGGCGCGGCGCGCTCATTGTCGGGCCATCCGGAATCGGTAAAAGCGATCTGGCTCTGCGCGCCATCGAAGCCGGTTGCCGGCTGGTATCGGACGACTCTTCCTGCATTTGCCGCGCCACCGGAGACGATCGAAGGCCTGATGGAGGTCCGGGGCCTCGGCATTATCGGCCAGGGACAGCGCCGCTCCATGACGCGCGTTACCCTGATGGCGCTGGCGCAAACCGATCCGGTCGACCGCTTGCCGGAAAACGAAGTCACTCCCATATTGGGACTGAACCTTCCGACGATCCGTCTCAATCCGCGCGAAGCCTCGTCGGTCCCCAAGCTGATCACGCGCCTGCGGCAAAACTAACCCCCGCTGGGTTTGGCAGGACAACACAACCTTACCGTGCCGCTACGTCAAGTGACACAGAAGACACGCTTTTTGCTGTGGTGCGCGTTTTGCTGGGGGGTTCACGATTTCTCATTTTGCAGTGCGAAGCAAAGAGGACTAATATCGCGTATTCGGCCGGTCGCATGAGCACGGCAGTAAGGTTAAGGCATACATGATCGGACTGGTGATCGTTACGCATGGCAGACTCGCCGAAGAGTTCGTCGCGGCGATGGAACATGTGGTGGGGCCACAGAGCCAGGTAACCCCTATCTGCATCGGGCCGGAAGACGATGTCAGCCTGCGCCGTCAGGAAATCCTGAAGGCCACCGCCGAGAACGACACCGGTGACGGCGTTATCCTGCTCACCGACATGTTCGGCGGCACACCGTCCAACCTGGCCATTTCGGTCATGGAGCAGACCCGCGCCGAAGTCATCGCCGGCATCAACCTGCCCATGCTGATCAAGCTGGCTTCGCTTCGCCGCAACGAAGATCTGGGCGCCTGCGTCTGCCATGCCCAGGAAGCCGGACGCAAATACGTTACCGTCGCCTCCTACGTCCTGTCCGGCGACAACTGATCCAGCTGTCCGCGTGCCACGCGGCATGCCCGACTCATCGGATTTTGACTGGACTCGCCAAGAGAACTCTCGCATCATTCCGGCAAAACGCCAGCCTCCGAAGGAGGTCCTATGAGTGAGACGTCATTGCCGGTGCGCGCACAGGTCGAAATCTGCAACAACAAGGGTCTGCATGCCCGCGCTTCGGCCAAGTTCGTCAAACTGGCCTCGAGCTTCGAAGGCGCCCAGATTTACGTCATAAAGGACGACAACCGCGTCGACGCCCTGTCGATCATGGGTTTGTTGATGCTGGGGGCCGCCAAGGGCTCACTGATTGAAATCGAGGCCGAGGGCGACGAGGCCGAAGCCGCCGTCAAGGCGCTGAGCGAACTGGTCGCCAACCGTTTCGACGAAGAGGCCTGACGTGACAGCCCGCAAACCGCTCTGGCTCGCATTCGCTGTCGCCTTGTCGCTGACGGTTCCGGCCGCGGCACATGCCGAGGACGGCGTGGCCGAGGCCGGGCCGGCCAGGAAGAAGACCGTCCGCAAGAAGGCCAAGGCAAGACCGAAGGCCGCTGCGCCGGCAAAGCCCGCGGGGCCGGTGCCCTATACGTCGCTGGGGCCGTCCGCCATACCGAACGCCCAGCCCGTTACGCCGGGACCTCCGGCCCACGCCCTGACCCACGATGTCATGCCGCAACCGGCAGAGACGAACACACCGGTTGCGCCGCCATCCGACGTCGCGATTGCTCCGAAGGTTGATCGCACACCGCCACCGCCACCGCCACAGGTTGCCCAGGCCATTCCTCCGGTCGCGCCGACAGTCAGCGCACCCGCCCAGATCAGCCTGAAGTGCGAAACGCGGGTCATGAACGGCACGCAGTTCGTCAGCCAGGGCGCCTTTTATATCGACCTGTTTCCGTCGGCCGTATTCCCGGACCAGACGGCAGACTTCAAGTTCCTGTTCGTCGATCCGGCGCACAAGTCGCTGGTTCGCGGCTCCGTCTGCCTGGACACCATGTGCTCAGCCAATGTGACCGGAAGCGCCTACTACCTCGTCAACAAGGTTACGAAACGCGGCGCGGCTTTGCGCATCACGCTCGACCGGTCACGCGGCGCCTTCTATGCCGAGGAAATCGACAGCGGTGTGCTGGGTATGTTCGGCGGAAACAAGAAGGGCAGCCATCCGGGCGAAAGCGGTTTCTGCACACCGCAAAGCCTGCCGTCCAAGCTGTTCTGACAGCAGATTACCCGTTCCTTACGAACGCCGCGCCTTCCCGCGTGGAAACCTTAGTGGCCGAAAGCTATCCTTCCTTCAACAAATTGATTTCAAAAGGAGAATAGCTATGAACAGCGATCGTATCGATGGCAGCTGGGAACAGGTCAAGGGCCACGTACAGAAGGCGTGGGGCAAACTGACCAATGACGACCTCGACGTCATCGAAGGCAACCGCAAGCTTCTGGCCGGAAAGATACAGGAACGCTATGGCGTCGCTCAGGACGAGGCCGAGCTTCAGGTTCGCCGCTGGAACGACGAAAACAACGATCTGGTCGACGACGGCACCATCCGCAGTGACCGACTGTAAATAATTCTGCGGTTCCGCCGAACCGGAGATGAGAAGAGCGGAAACGGCTTGACGGTCGTTCCGCTCTTTCTTTGTGTTTAAAAGCCCGCCCGTCCGTGATTAAACATAGGGCGGGAGGTATGAGACTGATGACCCTGTTGGAACGCCTGAGGATGGAAACGCGCGACGCACACGAAGCGCTGCACATTCATCCCCTTCTGGCGCCGCTTGTCTCACCAGACATGACCTTGCGCGACTATCACTTTGCACTTCTGGCTTTCGAACGCTTCTACCGAAGCATGGAACCTCAGGTCACCGAGGCTGGCGCACCGGTTCTGGACTGGCTTACCGCCGACCTGGCCCGCCAGCAGCTGACACCGCTTGAGTTTCCCATTGCCCTGCCCTCGCTCGACACCCTCTCCCGATCATGGGGTTACCTTTACGTCAAACACGGGTCGACCCTGGGCGGTAATGTCATGTCGAAGGCGCTCAGACGGCACCTGCACCTGCAACCTGTGACAGAACAACGCTTTTTTGCCGGTTATGGCAGCGAAAATGGTAAGCGGTGGCAAAATTTTATTGAAAACTTATTCGAAATCACACCTTCCTTGCAGCCAAATGAAACGATCGAGACGGCTGTAGCGTGCTTTCAGGGAATAGCCGGTATCTGCGACATCGTACTTCGCCTGAAAGATAAACATGCCCTTCAAGCCCCGTGAACAACTGACCGAAAAGCAGCTGGAAAAGGCCTTGCAAGGCTGCGAGCAGGAACCGATCCACACGCCGGGTTCGATCCAGCCATTCGGCGTCATGCTGGTGCTCGATCGCGAAGATCACATCGTCCTTCAGGCCAGCGAGAACCTGGAAGCCTGGATCGGCGTGCCGCATGCCAAGGCCTTAGGCACCAAACTGGATGACATTCTTGGCGCTGAACAGGCCGGTATCATCCGCCATATCGTTCTTACCCGCGAACTGGAGCCAACCCAGTCGAGTGTCATCCAGGTGAATGGCAACACCTTCGATGCCGTCGCTCATTTGTCCGACGGTTATATCGTTGTCGAACTCGAAGTCGTCGATGATCCCAAGGTGCTCGAGCGCGATTATTTTTACGATGAAATGCGCCAGTTCGCCGTCGGCATGCGCGACCAACGCAAGACTGAAGACCTGTATAACTTCGTGACGGCTCAGGTACGCAGGATCACTGGCTTTGACCGCGTAAAGCTCTACCGCTTCGACGAAGAGTGGAACGGCGAAGTCATAGCTGAAAGTCGCGCCTCCTACATGGCGTCGTACAAGGGACTGAACTTCCCGGCCTCGGACATCCCGCCGCAGGCGCGCGCCCTGTACACAAAGAACTTCATCCGGGCGATCGCCGATATCAATTACGCTCCGGTACCGGTTCTGCCAGCGCTCAATCCGCACACCAATCGCCCGCTCGACATGTCGATGTCGGCTCTTCGCAGCGTGTCGCCGGTCCATGTCCAGTACCTGGCAAACATGGGCGTGTCGGCATCGATGTCGATCACCATCATGCAGAACGGCCGCTTCTGGGGACTGGTCGCCTGCCATCATAACAGCCCCTATCACGTTCCCTATCGCATCCGGCTGGTGTCGGAAATCATGGGCCACATCTTCTCGGCGCAGCTGTCGTCGCTGGAAGAGATCATCGATCGCGCCGAAACCGAAAAGCGCCGGTTGATCGTCGAGCGCTTTTCGGCGACCCTGGGCACGCATTTCGACCTCTACGATCTCCTCGTCGAAAAGAAGGAACTGGCGCTCGACGCCATGAAGTCCCAGGGCATGGCCGTCCAGTACAAGAAGCGCGTTCACAGCTTTGACTCCGCGCCGAATGAAGAAACAATGGTCCGCCTGTCCGACTGGCTGCACC
The DNA here is from genome assembly GCA_966212005.1 of uncultured Asticcacaulis sp. Lineage (GTDB taxonomy): Bacteria > Pseudomonadota > Alphaproteobacteria > Caulobacterales > Caulobacteraceae > Asticcacaulis. Next base: position 9,193 of record CBIHPL010000029.1, on the reverse strand, counting down.
GCCGCCACCCCGGCGGCATCGTCAAGACCAATGACGCTGAATCCTTCTGCGCCGGCGTCCCGGGACTGGAAGGGCTGAAGGGCGGCTTCCTGGCTGCACCCATCAGCCATATGCGCAACGATTATGTCATCTGGTTCCGCGACGCCATCGCCAAGAATGTCAACTGGGCAGGCAATCCCGAGAAGACCGCCGTAGAGGAAAAGGCCGGTCATCGCCTGGTGCCGCGCGCTTCGTTCGACCTGTGGAAACAGGAGGTCCAGAGCCGGTCGCGGCCGTGGGCGAAGGAAGATATTGAGATGGCCCAGTCCATCATTCATATCTTCAATCAGTCCGAGCGCATGGCGGCCGAAGAGGCCAGCCTGGCCAAGAGCGAATTCCTGGCCAATATGAGCCACGAACTGCGCACACCGATGAACGCCATCATCGGCATCGTCAACATCCTGGATCGCGATCCGAACCTCACGCCCAAGCAGCGCCAGTTCATCTCGACTCTGAATGTCAGTTCTGCATCCCTGCTGAACCTCATCAATGACCTGCTCGACATCGCCAAGATCGAATCGAGCGAGATGCAGATCGAGAATCGGCCGTTCAACCTGTCGGACATCCTGGAAGAGGTGCGTTCGATCATGAACGTCCGCGCCATCGAGAAGGATCTGCTGCTGTCGGTCAAGGCGCCGCCGCGCGCCCAGATGAACTTCGTCGGCGACGTCACGCGTATCCGCCAGGTCATGCTGAACCTGGTGTCGAACGCGCTGAAGTTCACCGAAGAGGGCTTCGTCAATATCCTGGTCAAGATCGAGAGTGAGCAGCGTGTTCGTATCGACGTCGTCGATTCCGGCATCGGCATGACCCAGGCACAGATGGAACGCGTCTTCGACAAGTTCGTTCAGGCCGACGAAACCATTTCGCGGCGCTTCGGCGGCACGGGCCTGGGCCTGGCCATCGTTAAAAACCTTGTCACCATGATGGGCGGCGACGTCAACGTCCAGAGCCAGGAAGGCATGGGGTCGCGTTTCTGCATAGGCCTGCCGCTGCAACACGTCGAACATATCGCCGAAAACGACGACGACCCGCGCTTCCGTGCCGTACGTCCGGCGGCCGAGGCCCAGAATGCGCTTAAGAAGACCAGCCATCGCAAGCGCATACTGCTGGTCGAAGACTATGAAGGCAATGTCATCGTCGCCCTGACTCTGCTTCAGGACGCCGGCTACGAGGTTGTCGTCGCCAATAACGGCAAGGAGGCGATCGCAAAGCTGGAAGCCGAGCCGTTCGACTTGGTACTGATGGATGTGCAGATGCCGGTCATGGACGGCTATACGGCCACGACCCTGATCCGCAAGCTCCAGGCCTCGGGCCAGATGCAGGCGGTCAAGATTGTCGGCATGACAGCGCACGCGCTGAACGGCGACCGCCAGAAATGCCTGGACGTCGGCATGGACGACTACCTTTCCAAACCCTTCAATCCGGAGAGGCTTGACGCCATCCTGGCCCACAATCTCAGCGGCCAGCCGCCGGTCAATCAGGTTGGCCTGGCTGAGTAAGCGATTGACCCGAACCCGCCTTTGTGTCACCTTGATGCCATGCTGAACAGCCGAGCCCGTAACGTAGCTGCAACAACGACCGCCAGTGGCGGGGCGTTTTGCGGGTGCGTGGCTTCAGGCTGACGGCAACCTTCGCAAACTCCCCGTTCCTTTCATCGTAAAGGCCGGGGACGAAAAACCCGCTCCGGCCACACTGCCCGGAGCCACGCATGCCCCCTCAACGCACCATTCAATCCGCGCTGATCGTCATAGACATGCAGCGCGCCCTGTTCGCCGCGCACCAAAGACCGCATGATGCCGATTTCGTCATTCGCCGGGTGTGTGCGCTTATCGACCGGGCGCGGCGTGACGACGTGCAGGTCGTCTTCGTCCAGAATATTTCCGACTCTTTCCCACACGGTTCGGAGGGCTGGCGGTTGCTGCCGCCCCTGGAACCGCGCTTTCCGGACTGGGTTATCGACAAGACGCGGCCAAGCATCTTCGACGGCACCAACCTGGCGGCTCAGCTGAAAGCCGTCGGCATATCGCGGCTGATCCTGGCGGGCGCCCGCACCGACACCTGCATCGACACCTCATGCCGGGCAGCGGCCGATCTCGGGTTTGACGTGGTTCTGGCCGGCGATGCCCATACGACTTTTGACGGAGAGGTCATGCCGGCCGACATGATTATCGCGCATCACAATGCGACCCTGGCCGGACCATTCGCCAGCGTGGTCACGGCCGACAGCGTCGGTTTCAGACAGCCTGAAGTGGTCGCCTGATTACCAGCTGCCGATATTCGGCAGACCGATCCAGGGCTCGGCCGGCGCCAGGGCCGGGCCTTTTTGCAGGATTTCGACGCTGATGCCGTCGGGCGAGCGCACAAAGGCCATGCTCCCGTCGCGTGGCGGGCGGTTGATCACCACGCCCATGTCACTCAGGTGCTGGCAGACGGCATAGACATCGTCGACTTCGTAGGCGAGGTGGCCGAAGTTGCGGCCGCCCGCATAATCTTCGACTACGCCATTTTCGTCCGGCCAGTTGTAGGTCAGCTCGACCTCGGCCTGGCCGCGCAGACCGTCTTTCGCGCCCATATGAGCGTCTTCGTCGGCAGACAGGAAGATGAGGCTGAACCGGCCCTTTTCGTTGTCCATGCGGCGGACCTGCTTCAGGCCCAGCCCATCGCAATAAAACCTGAGCGATGCCTCAAGATCGCGTACCCGCACCATAGTGTGCAGGTAGCGCATCAGTGTTCGCCTTCGGGGCGCGGCGACGGATCGTGATAGTCGTGCGCATGGTCCTTGTGGACGAACTTGCGGTCGCAATAGCCGCATTCGGCTTCGCCGTCCTCACCCAGCTCGATATAGACCAGCGGATGGCCCAATGCCCCGCCACCGCCGTTGCACGCGACCTTGTGGCCGTCGACATAGATGACTTCGGGGGGAGGGATAATGGCGCTCATGGATATACGGACCTGCGGGTGAACTCCCTCAACCCTTAAGCAAAGCCGCTCCTTTCGTCAATTTCCTTGTCCGTGCGGACAGGGTGTGAAACTCTCCTGGAATGAGCCAGCCGAACAAACTGAAATCCATGCTGGGCGGGACAATCGGCAACCTGGTCGAATGGTACGACTGGTACGCCTATGCGGCCTTCGCCCTCTATTTCTCCAAATCCTTTTTCCCCAAGGACGATCCGACGGCGCAATTGCTCAATACGGCGGCCATCTTCGCCATCGGCTTCCTGGTCCGGCCCGTCGGCGGCTGGCTCCTGGGCATGTACGCCGACCGCTATGGCCGCAAGACGGCACTGACCGGTTCCATCCTTTTGATGTGCGCCGGGTCTCTGATCATCGCCGTGACCCCCGCCTATGAAACCATAGGCATATTCTCGCCCATCCTGCTGTTGATCGCGCGACTGCTTCAGGGCCTGAGTGTCGGCGGTGAATACGGCGCCAGCGCCACCTATCTGTCGGAAATGGCCGGCCATCACAACCGCGGCTTCTGGTCGAGCTTCCAGTACGTGACGCTCATCATGGGCCAGCTGATCGCGCTCGGCGTGCTGATTGTCCTGCAGAAGGTCCTGCTGACGACGGAACAGCTGGAAACGTGGGGCTGGCGCATCCCCTTCGTCATCGGCGCCGGTCTGGCCGTCGTCGCCATGTTCATTCGCACCCACATGGAAGAGACCGAGTCATTCCGCAAGACCGTCAATGCGCAAAAGGGCAGCGTCTGGGCATTGGTCCGCGACCACCCATGGCAATCGCTTCAGGTCGTAGGCCTGACGCTGGGCGGCACGGTGGCATTTTACACTTACACAACCTACATGCAAAAATTCCTGGTTAACACCGCAGGCTGGAGCAAGGAGGCAGCGACCGCCGTGTCGGCTCTTTGCCTGTTCATCTACATGTGCCTGCAACCCCTGTTCGGGGCCCTGTCGGACCGCATCGGACGCCGTCCCCTGTTGATTGGTTTCGGCATATTGGGGACGCTTTTAACCGTGCCGCTCATGACCGTTCTGGCGGGTACGAAAGACTTCTGGACGGGCTTTGTGCTGATCATGGCGGCCTTGGTCATCGTCAGCGGCTACACCTCCATCAACGCCGTGGTAAAGGCGGAACTCTTCCCGTCACACGTTCGCGCACTGGGCGTCGCCCTGCCCTACGCCATCGCCGTGTCATTGTTCGGCGGATCGGCCGAATATGTCGCGCTCGGTCTGAAAACCCAGGGAATAGAGACGGCATTTTACTGGTATGTTACCGCCTGCCTATTCGTGTCGCTGCTGGGCTATGTTTTTACAGCCGATACTAAGGTTACCTCGGCCTTTCGCGCGGAAGACGAGCAGTAAGGTTACCCGGCGGGAAACCAACACCCCCGCATCGCCTTTTTACAGGCCCTGCTCTAGTTATGCCGCACCGCGGCAAACAGGAGGTGTATATGCTGGATCAGACCATCGATCTCGTTTTCAGGCGTCTCCACCTCAGGCTTACCGACCCCGAAATAGCCTGTGAGGCGGTCAAGCAAGTGGTGCGTACGCACTTTGGCCTGAGGCCGTCCGACGTCGAAATGTTCGAGCGCTTTGCCGACACGCTTTTCCGCCGGCACAATGGTCACAACACCATTTTAATCGCCAACGAGCTCAAGGGGCGCATTCAGCGAATGCACGTTGAAAACGACGCGGTCGAGTGGCTGAACGCCTGAGGCCTAAACCGGGTCGCGGAAATTCAGTTCCAGCAGGACATTGTTCGGATCGGTGACAAAGACCTGGCGCAACCCGATCGACGGGATATCGGCACGCTCGAACGGCAGATTGCGCGCCTTCAGACGGCCGATCATCTCGTCGAAGCCGTCACATTCGAAAGCGACGTGGTGGATGGCGCCGGTCGGCGCCCCCGGCTGGACGTCGCGTGGCACCGTATTATCGGTGCCGAACAGGTTAAGATGGATAACCGCCATGTCGCGGCTGTCGTACAGCCACTGCCGAAGCGCAGGATCGCGTTGCGGCGCCACACGCGCCTCCAGGCCCAGCAGGTCGTGGTAGAAGGCAATGGTGCCCGCCATGTCGCGGGTCTGGATATTGATATGGTTGAGGTTCTTGACGATCATCAGGCAGGCTTTTTCAAAGAGGCGAGCATTTCCTTGCGCAGGATGGCGTTGATACGCGACTGATAGCCCTTGCCCTGCGACTTAAGCCAGGCAACGACATCGGCATCGAGGCGCGTCGTCAGTTGCTGTTTCACCGGACGGTAGAGCGGGCCGCGCACCGTGAGTGCTCTGTCGAACTGTTCGTCGGTCATTTCGGGAATATCGCTAAGGTCAATATCGTGATCTGGCCGTGCCGCCAAGGCAGCAAGCTCAGCCCTTTGCGCGTCCGTCAGAGGCGGCAAATTGTTCAGATCCACCGCATGACGGACCTTACTCGTCGTCTTGGCGTTCATAACGTTGCCTTTCATTACGCGTTACGCTTCGTACGGAAATAATGCGAATAATCTCAACTTCTTCGCCGAACTCATCCTCTTCCCACAGTGTGTGCGCAACCAGAAGCAGGAGCGAGCCATCGACCTTTCCGATGGTTTGCCAACGCATTTCCCCGTCTTCGACACGATCCTGTTTCATCAGGACATGCGGATCGGCGAAAACGCGCTGCGCCACCTCGAAGCTGACGCCATGTTTGCGGAGATTGCTCTCAGCCTTTTGTGGATCCCATTCGAAATAGGTTTTCATAATGTAACTACAAATTTGCAATTACACAAGATCAGTGCGCCTCATCCCAATTCAGCGCGGCATTAGCCTCAACGACCAGAGGCACGCTGAAATCGACCGCCGGGAAGGACGCCTGCGACATGACATCCTTGATCAGCGGCATGACGGCATCGACCTCGGCGTCGGGCGCTTCGAAGATCAGTTCATCGTGCACCTGAAGCAGCATCCTGGTCGTAAAGCCGGCGTTCACCAGCGCCTCCGGCATGCGCATCATGGCGCGGCGGATGATGTCGGCGGCCGTGCCCTGGATCGGCGCATTGATAGCGGCGCGCTCGGCGAAGGATTTCAGCGCGCCCTTGCCGTTGATTTCCGGAATATGGATCTTGCGGCCGAACAAAGTCACCACATAGCCATTGGCGCGGACATAGTCGCGGGCGCTGTCCATATAGGCCTTGATACCGGGGAAGCGGTCGAAATAGGTCTCGATGTAACGCCCGGCGTCACCACGTTCGATGCCCAGCTGGTTCGACAGGCCGAAGGCCGAGATGCCGTAGATGATGCCGAAGTTGATCGCCTTGGCGCGCCGGCGGATTTCAGAGGTCATCTCGGTCATCGGCACATTGAACATTTCCGACGCTGTCATGGCGTGGATGTCATCGCCGCGCGTGAAGGCTTCCTTGAGCTGCGGAATGTCGCCTATGTGCGCCAGGATGCGCAGTTCGATCTGCGAATAGTCAGCGCTGATCAGCTTGTGGCCCGGCTTGGCCACAAACGCCGCACGGATCTTGCGGCCTTCGGCGGTACGTATGGGGATGTTCTGCAGGTTCGGCTCGTTGGATGACAGGCGCCCGGTCGGCGTCGCCGCCAGATGAAAGCTGGTATGTATGCGGCGCGTTTCCGGATCGGCATATTCGACCAGGTTGTCGGTATAGGTACCCTTCAGCTTCGACATCTGGCGATAGTCGAGCACCAGCTTGGCCAGGGGCACGCCCTGCTCGGCCAGCTCTTCCAGAACCTTGACGTCGGTCGCCCACTGGCCGGACGCGGTCTTCTTGCCGCCCGAAAGCTTCATCTCGTCGAAGAATATCTGGCCCAGTTGCTGCGGGCTGCCGATATTGAACGGCCGCCCCAGCATGGCGTGTGCCTCCTGCTCGATGGCGTTCATGCGCGTGCCGAAATCCTGGCTGAGATTGCGCAGGATGTCCGGATCGATGCGGATGCCAGCCAGCTCCATGTCCGACAGTACGCCCGGCATGTTGCGTTCCAGCGTCTCATAGACCGTCGTCATGCGCTCGCGTTGCAGGCGCGGCTTAAGCAGGTTCCACAGGCGCAGCGTCACATCGGCGTCTTCGGCGGCATAACGCGTCGCTTCCTTTAGTTCGACATGTCTGAAGCTCTTGGCCTTCTTGCCGGAGCCCGCGACATCCTTGAAGCTGATCGGCTTGTGGCCCAGATGCATTTCCGACAACTCGTCCATGCCGTGGCCATGCAGCCCGCCTTCGAGCACGTAGGAGATCAGCATGGTGTCGTCGATTGGCGCCACGTCGATACCGTATCGGTGCAGGACGCTGAGGTCATATTTGATGTTCTGGCCGACTTTCAGGATATTCGGATTTTCCAGGAGCGGCTTGAGAACACGCAGGGCGTCATCGAGTGGGATCTGCTTCAGCTCATCGCCGAAATCGAGCCCTTCGGCGGCGTGGCCCAGCGGGATGTAGCAGGCGCAGTTGGGCGCGGTCGACAGCGACACACCGACCAGTTTTGACTTGGACGCCGACAGTTCATCGGTTTCAGTATCGACGGCGACGACCTGGGCTTGCATGGCACGCGCAACCCAGGTTTCCAGCGCCTCGATCGTCTGGACGCATTCATATGCATCGAGATCGAAGGGCTGCTTTGCCGATTCTTCGGCGGTGTGTTTGACGCCATAGAGTGGGCGCAGGATCGGCGCGGTCGGGATTTGCGAGATCGCGGTCGAGGTTTCGAGCGCGCTCAATGTGCCGCCGACGCGTTTGGCCAAGGTGGCGAACTCCATGGCGACCAGGAAGGCGGTCAGCGTCTCGGGCTCAGGCTGCTTCAGGATAAAGTCGTCAAGCGGATGTGGGTCGGGCGTATCGCAGCGCAGGCGCACCAGTTCGCGCGACAGCAGGATCTGATCCTTGAAATCGATCAGGGTCTGGCGGCGCTTTTCCTGCTTGATCTCATGGGCGCGTTCCAGCACCGCATCGAGATTGCCGTATTCGATCAGCAGCTGTGCCGCCGTCTTGACGCCAATGCCGGGCGCACCCGGCACGTTATCGACCGAGTCGCCGATCAGGGCTTGCGCATCGACGACCAGCTCCGGAGGCACGCCGAACTTTTCGATGACCTTTTCGCGATCGACCGGCGTGCCCTTAACGGGGTCGAGCATTTGAACATCGTCATTAACCAACTGCATCAGGTCCTTGTCTGACGAGACAATAGTGACCTTGAAGCCTTGGGCCTTGCCGAGATGCGCATAGGTGCAGATCAGATCGTCGGCTTCGAAGCCCTCCAGTTCTATCGCCGGCAGACCAAAGGCACGCGTCGCCTCGCGGATGAGCGGGAATTGGGGAATCAGGTCTTCCGGTGGAGGCGGACGATGCGCTTTATAGCCATCATAGAGCTCGTTGCGGAAGGTCTTGGGTCCAGCGTCAAAAATAACCGCCAGGTGCGACGGCGCATCATCGCCGCGGTTCTCCTTGATCAGCTTGTACAGCATGTTGCAGAAGCCTGAGATGGCGCCGACCGGCAGGCCATCCGACTTACGCGTCAACGGCGGCAGGCCGTGATAGGCGCGAAAAATATAGCCCGATCCGTCAATAAGAACGAGGCGCTTTTGCTTGCCTTCGGTGGGTGCTGTCGAAGTGTCGGGCATGGGAATCGTCTGCTTTTCAAAGGAACGGCTTTTACATAGAGCCATATCCTCCGGAGCGCCAGAACCTGTCACGAGGGATCGGGCCTAATCCCTTGGCGCCAGACACAGGAAGGCCAGGACAACGTTGCGATTTCAGCATCTAAGCCCTTGAGAGCCGTAATACCTTCGCAGCCGTTTCCTGGCCTCTTCAGTCCTATCGGGTGTCCCAAGAATGGGGTCTTCGATAGTTTAATCAGATTATCATACACGGATAAAATTGCAGCACGCATTCTGGAGAAAAAAGTAATCCCCCGGTAAGACAATTAATTCTAAAAATCTCGATATTATGTGATGGAATCGAAGTAGGGTAGGCGAACGATGCTTATCGAGAAAACCTATGCCATATATGCTAAAACGAAAAGGACGTAAGACAAGCGACCTGTTTGAGTCCACCCTGTCGAATGCCGAACGTTTACTGAACGACTCAAAACTCTTACTATCTCCTGACCGTTTTAAGTCTGCCACAATTCTTGGCGTATTTGCATTGGAGGAATTAGGCAAGGCGCTGATTATACAATGGGGCGTAAGAAATTTAGCGA
>CBIHPL010000028.1:0-14674 GCA_966212005.1 uncultured Asticcacaulis sp. | reverse complement strand
GCGCCTTTATATTTCCAAAATTTCGTAATAAATACGGATCGCTGAACGTTATTTCCTAAAAGGCCGAATTATGACGAACGACGATGCGGTAGTTAATCTGTTTGCCCTGGCACACCCGGGGCGCCTGAATGTCTTCCGTACCATCGTCAAGGCCGGCCCGAATGGTATTGCCGCGGGCAAGATCGCCGAAAGCGTCGGTATTCCGGCGAACACAGCTTCGACCCATCTCAGCATTCTGACCGGCGCCGGCCTCCTGACCGCCTATCGTGACGGCCGCTCGATTATCTATCGCGCCAATTTCACCCACTTTTCCGAACTTGTCGGCTTCATGGTGGAAGATTGCTGTGAGGGGCATCCCGATGCTGCCGTGGCGCTCAACGCCTTTTTCAAGAAGACAGGTGACGCCTCCGCGCCGCGCGTCGCCAAGGCAAAATAATGGCTTGTGGATAAGAAGGGTGGGCCTTGGGATTTCCCCATGGCCGCCATAGACTCGACAAAATGTCGCATTTTTCATCGAAATCCACATCGGCTCCTTATTTTTATATAGTATATCCCGTCTCCGAATTTATATTCGAATTGCAGCGGGGTCACATTCAAAACAATTCTTTCCTTTAATCTCCGTAATCCCGACGGACGCGTCGCATTTATTTCTGTCAGGCGTCCATACATTACGGATATACTCGAAAGGATTCGCGATGACGCGTAGTTTTAAATATACCGCCACCGCTATACTGGCTTCTGTCATGACGGTTGCCGCATTCGGCGCCTCTGCTCAGGACGCCGCCGCCCCAGCGCCGGCGGACAACCAGGCTGTTCCACCAGTGCAGCAAACTCCAACGACGGATCCGTCTGCCTCTCCAACCACGCCCGCCCAGCCGGCCGTGCCGCCGGTTGCCGACAATGCTGCAACAGCCGCTGGTACGACCGCGCCGAAGGACTTTATCCAGCAGGCCTATCTCGCCAATGAATTCGGCGTTGCCGCCGCCCAGGTGGCGCTCAAGACGTCGACCGATGCTGAAGTCAAGTCGGCCGCCCAGACCTTGCTCAATGACGGCACCCAGACGCGTCAGGAAATGATCAAGGCGATCCAGGGTTCGACCGCCGATATGCACTTCGATCAGGCCTGGCCGCAGGAGTACAAGCAGAAGCTGGCCGACCTCCAATCCGTAACCGGCAAGGACTTCGATCAGAAGTATGTCGAACTCCAGGGCGCCGAGCTGGATAAGGCCACCGCCCTGTTCTCGTCCTATGCCTCTTCGGCGACGGATGCTTCGACCAAGACCTTTGCCTCGGCTACCTTGCCGAAACTCCAGGCCCAGGCGGCAGCGCTCGATGCCGCCGGCTCGGGGACAGCCGGTACGCGCTAATCTTTATCCCTGACGAAAAAGCCCCGGGTCGCTCCGGGGCTTTTTTGTTTTCAGAGATTGGTCATGGCCAATGACGCTTCGCCGTAACGCGCACCGGCAAAGCCGGTTTCGGCAATCGTGTCTTCAATTACCTTCAGGTCTGCTTCGCGCAGCACGATATCGGCCGCTGCGATATTTTCCTGCAAGCGGTCAAGGTGGCGCGTGCCGGGAATGGGTGCGATCCACGGCTTTTGCGCCAGCAGCCATGCCAGGGCCAGTTGCGCCGGGGTGACGCCGCGATCCTTCGCCACCTGGGTCAGCGCATCGACCGCGCGCAGGTTCTGCTGACGTGCTTCGCCGTTAAAACGCGGCTGGGTACGGCGCCGGAAATCGTCTTCGGTTAGATCGTCCTCGTTTTTAAGCGCGCCGGTCAGGAAGCCGCGTCCCAAGGGCGAGTAGGGGACAAAGCCGATGCCGAGCTCTTCGAGAACGGGCAGGATTTCGGCTTCGGGGTCGCGTGTCCACAACGAATATTCGCTTTGCAAGGCGGTGACCGGTTGGGTCGCGTGAGCGCGGCGAATGGTTTGCGCCCCGGCCTCGGACAGGCCGAAGTGCAGGACCTTGCCTTCCTGTATCAGCTCGCCGACCGTGCCGGCGACATCCTCGATCGGCACTTCGGGATCGACACGGTGCTGATAGAGGAGGTCGATACGATCGGTCCGGAGCCGCTTCAGCGAGGCTTCGGTGACCTCACGGATATGTTTGGGGCGGCTGTTCACGCCGGTGAGGCTGCCGGGTTCGCCGAGCTTGAAGCCGAACTTGGTGGCGATGACGACGCGGTCGCGCACCGGCGCCAGCGCTTCGCCGACCAGTTCCTCATTGACGAAGGGGCCGTAGACTTCCGCGGTATCGAAGAAGGTGACGCCGAGATCGACGGCCTGGCGCAGCAGGGCGAGACATTGCGCCCGATCGGACGGCCCGTAGGCCCAGCTCATGCCCATGCAGCCGAGGCCGAGGGCGGAAACCTCCAGCCCGTTACCGAGTACGCGTGTTTTCATGATGGTGCCCTTTCGTTCGTTCCACCGGCGCATATGGGGCTGCGCCGGTGGACCGGAAAGAGCTAGGTCCGCTTATATTTGGCCGTCATGAACACTTTCCACGTGCCGTCGGTCTGCAGCACCTGAGACTTCAGACTGCGGGCATCGGGACCATCCAGAGTATAGATGTCCTGATAGCTGTCCATCTGCCCGGGGCGGTCCCAGCTTGGACCGACGCTGTTGAGCACCAGCGAATTGCCGTCGCGGACGCCCTCATAGACCCACAGGTGATCCATCATCGAGCCGATCCACGTACCGACATACTTGCCCCTGGACGCGTCGAAGCCTACGGTGAAAACGCTTTCGGCCTTGCCGCCGCCCGGCATTGCGCCGTGCGACTGGACCACCAGCCAGGATCCCGTTTCCAGCATGCGGCCGCTTTCGTGCCAGTCGTCCGTGGTTTCTTCCGGCGGTGCGTTCGGGTCCGCCAGCATCTGACATTCGCCGGTAAAACCTTCCAGCCAGCGGTGTTCGTCCCTGATTTCGACCTGCATGGTGCGTCCTCCATTTCGCATGAACGCACCATAAGGGATCCCGCATAACCGGCCCACCGTTTAGCCGCACCTTCAGGCAGATGTGATCGGCTTTGTGAAGCCAGGCATGGCCCTTCAGTGCGCGTTGGCGGACTTGTCGCGAAGCGCTCGGCTCAAGGATTCCAGCGCGGCCCAGGTGGTGGTGAAATTGCCAGGTCCTGGATCGTCCAGCATCTTTTGCAGCAGGTCGTCTATGCCCGCCTGGCACAGATTCAGGGCTTCGTCCTGGGCGCGAACGGTCTGGCGCAGGGTCCGGGCGCGGGAGCGCACGCGCGCGGCCTCGCGACTGTTCCTCAGGACATAGGACAGCTGGTACGACACGACCCGCCAGTTGAGCGGCTTGAGCACAAAGGATGTCGCTCCGGCCGTATAGGCCCGGTCTATGGCGGCCAGATCGTCACGGCTGGTCGCGACCACTACGGGCAGGGTCGCCAGCCGTTCGTCGGCACGGATGCGCTCGATAAGGGTGAAGCCGTCCATCACCGGCATGTCCAGATCGACCAGCGCGATATCGATGCCGCCGGCCAGGAGTCGCTCCAGGCCTTTGGCCCCATCGGCGGCGGTTTCCACGGTCACGAAAGCGGAGCTCAGCTCCACGGCGGCGAATTCGCGCAGGATCGGATCGTCGTCTACGGCCAGCAGGCGAGCCGGCTCGAAGCGGACCGCTGAGTCCATGGTCATGTTTCCGGCCCTCTGCACGCAAAACTTTGCACAGAGTAAACCCTTATCCGTTAAGGGAAGCCAAACGAAAAAAGCCTCCGTATACGGAGGCTCTTCAATCGATTGGAATTGGGATCAGGCGAGTTTGCGCAGAGGCGTGGACTGGGCGACCTGGTTCTTGACGTAAAGGCCGCGCATGCCCTGCATCGGCTTGAAGACATCAGTGATGCCGAGAACGGTTTCAGCAGCGCCCAGGAACAGATAGCCGTCGTCGGCCAGCAGGGTCGCCATTTGTTCGAGCACCTTCTTCTTGGTCTCGAGGTCGAAGTAGATCAGCACGTTGCGGCAGTAGATCACGTCCTGACGGCCGATCATGCGCAGGTCGTCCAGCAGGTTGACCTTCTTGAAGCGGATCGACTGGCGCAGTTTCGGAGAGATGCGCCACATCTCGTCGACCTTCTCGAAGTTCTTGACCATCATGGTGATGGGCAGGCCGCGCTGGACCTCGAACTGGGTATAGAGGCCGGACTGCGCCTTTTCCAGGCAGCGGTCGGAAATGTCGGTTGCCAGGATATCGAGATTGACGCGTGGGAACTGGCCGCGCGCTTCGTCCATCAGCATGGCCAGCGAGTAGGGCTCCTGGCCGGTCGAACAGGCGGCGCACCAGATCTTGATGTCGCCATTCATGCGGGTCTTGGACAGGGCGGGAAGGACGTCGGACTTGAACTGGTCGAAGGGCGCCTTGTCGCGGAAGAAGAAGGTTTCATTGGTCGTCATCGCATCGGTGACGACGGTCATCAGCTTTTCGTCGCGCTTGGTGCGCAGCGAGGCCAAGAGGGCCGAAACGCTGGCGAAACCTTCGCGGCGCGCGACCGGCGCCAGGCGGCTTTCGATCAGATAGGTCTTGTCGGAACCGAGAATCAGACCCGAACGGGTCTTGAGCATGGCGGCGAGGTGGTCGATGTCTTCGTTTGTCATTCTGTTTCCCCGCGTTTTACGGACGTTCGCCACGCGCAAATGCCTTGCAGGCTGCGCTGAGGCCGTCGATCGGTTTGATAATTTCGGCAAGGCCGGCTTCGGCCACTGCGCCAGGCATGCCCCAGACGACGCTGGAGGCTTCGTCCTGGACCATGACGGTGCCGTGGACATTGACCAGGGCCTGGGCGCCGTCGCGGCCGTCATGGCCCATGCCGGTCAGCACGACGCCGAGTGCATGATTGCCGTAGACTTCGGCGGCGGACTTGAACAGCGGATCGACCGCCGGCCGGCACCAGTTGATCTGAGGCGTCTGGTCGAGGCGTATCTGCTTGACGATCGGGTCCGGACGTATGGTCATGTGCCAGTCGCCCGGAGCGATGTAGATATTGCGGCTTTCGATCAGCATGCCGTCCCTGGCTTCCTGCACCTTCTGCGGCAGCGCCTTGTCGAGGTGCTCGGCCAGGATGGCGGTGAAGGTCGCCGGCATGTGCTGGACGATCAGGATGGGCAGCTTCCAGTCGGCGCCAAGACCCAGCAGGAAGTTGCGCAAAGCCGGGGGACCGCCGGTCGAAGCGCCTACGACGAGAATGTCGATGCGCTTGGGACCGGACCGCGGACGTATCACGGGACCCGCGGGAGCCGCCGGCCTTGCGGTGATCGGCACGACCTGAGGGCGGGCTTCGGTGGGGGCGGGCGAAAATGCCGATGGCGTATTGGGCGCCGGCGCAGGTGCAGGCGCGCCGCCTGCCGCCTTGTCGGCCGGGCTCGGCCATTGGCGTGTGCGGCCGCACAGGGCGCGAATCTTGGTGAGAAGCTCGGTACGAAAACCGTCGGCGCCGCCGATCCGGGTCGAATCCGGTTTGGGAATATAGTCGGCCGCGCCCAGTTCCAGGGCGCGCAGGGTCACATTGGCGCCGCGCGTCGTCAGGGTCGACGCCATCAGGACCTTGAGGCCCGGCTTGGCGGCGATCAGTTTCGGCAGGGCTTCCAGCCCGCCCATGTTCGGCATCTCGATGTCGAGGATAAGAACGTCCGGCTGAACTTCGCGAACCTTGTCGATGGCCTTTGGACCGTCGATGGCCAGGCCGGCGAGAACCATGTCCCGCTCCTGCTCCAGCCAGCGCGAGATCAGGCCGCGCACGACAGCGCTGTCGTCCACGATCATGATCTTCAGGGGCCGCAACGACGCGGCGGGATTAAGGTTAACAGACATGGTCCCGGACATCTGTGTGAACAAAAACGCTGGTACTTTTTTATTCTGACCGCAGCGCGCCTGACTCGACCGAGCCGGCTGCGCGAGCGGTGCCGCCTCCTGATCAGATCAGTCCGACTTCGGAGAACTTGGCTTCCAGGATCTCGCCGTCGAACGGCTTCATGATGTATTCCGACGCGCCTTCGGTCAGGGCTTCGGTGATGTGGGCCAGGTCGTTCTCGGTGGTGCAGAACACGACCACCGGCGCCTTGCCGCCGTCTTCCTTGCGCAGCTGGCGCAGGAAGGTAATGCCATCCATGACCGGCATGTTCCAGTCGAGCAGGATGGCCGACGGCATCTTCTCCTTGCAGGAGTTCAGCGCTTCCAGACCGTCATTGGCCTCGATGACCTCGAACTGGAGGTTTTCAAGGATGCGACGGGCCACCTTGCGGATAACGCGGCTGTCATCGACGACGAGGCAGGTTTTCATCTTGTTACTTCCCTAATAAAGCCTGTTACGCGGCTTTGAGATGTGCGGCATCCAGCAGCGTGTGTGGATCCAATACTATCAGAAGTTCCTTTTCCAATTGATAAACGCCGACGATAATTTCCGCCCAGCGTGGCGGTAAATTTCCGGGAGGCGCGTGGAACTTCTCGTCATCAAGCTTCAGGACTTCGTCGACTGAATCGATGACCAGGCCATAGGAATCGCCATGGACTTCCAGGCCGATGGCCAGGGGCTCAGGCGAACCTTCCGGACGGGGCGGCAGGCCAAGACGGCGGCGAGCGCAGACGGCGGTGACGATGCGGCCGCGCAGGTTCAGCACCCCGGCGATTTCCGAGCGTGACAGCGGCACTGGCGTCAGGCCGCGCGGATGGAACACGTCGTGGACGCGCGCGGCGTCGACGCCGAACAGCTGGCCGCCCACACGCAGGGTTACGTAGTCGCGGATGCTCATGCGACAGCCCTTTCTTCATTCGAGGATTGCGGACGGCGCTGGTGTTCGGCCAGGCCGCGCAGATGGTAGTGGCTGACGTCGAGAATCTCGCAGGCCTTGCCGGCGACGACGGCGGTGCCGCGCACGCCCGCGCGGTCCGGCGACAGTTCGATCTGCAGGCGGTCCTCGACGACGTCGACGATCTCATCGACCGCCAGGCCGATGGCGTAGCCTTCACCGGTAAGGACCAGCAGGGGCTGGATGTGCGTGCCGTCGGCGTGGTTGGCCAGCAGGGTTGAGTATTCGCCGCTGACGGTCAGGATCGGCATCAGCTTGCCGCGGTACTGAAGCGCGGCGCGGCCGTCCATGATCTCGATCTGGGACGCTTCGACGTGTTCCAGGCGGGTGATATGTTCCAGTTCGACGGCCTTGGGCGCGCCCGATCCCGCCTTGAACAGCAGCATGGCGAACCGCTCGGCGTCGCTGGAGTCGGTGACGACGTCGGCGTCCTCCTCCTGCTTTTCCTCCAGCATGTTGCCGGCGCGTTCGCTCATGGCGTTCGGGTCGAGGATCAGCACGACCGAGCCGTCACCCAGGATGGTGGCGCCGGAGAACAGGTTGACGTCGCGCAGGATGGTGGCCAGCGGCTTGACGACGATTTCCTCGGTGTCGAGGACGTCGTTGACGACCAGACCGTAGCGGCGCTCGCCGACCTGGATGACCATGACGAAGGTCGGGTCTTCTTCCTTGGCGGCTTCGAGTTGGAGCGTCGGGCCCAACTGGACCAGCGGCAGAAGCTTTTCGCGCAGGCGCAGGACCAGGGCGTCGTTGATCTTTTCGATCTTGTGCTCGGCGTTCTGGCCGGTGCGGACCAGTTCCATGACCGAGGTTTGCGGAACGGCGAACTTCTGGCCGCCGGCGCCGACGATCAGGGCCGAGACGATGGCCAGGGTCAGCGGAATCTTGATGGTGAAGGTGGTGCCTTGACCCGGCAGCGACGTCAGGTCGATCTGGCCGCCGATCTGCTCGATATTGGTGCGGACGACGTCCATGCCGACACCACGGCCGGACAGGTTGGTAACCTTGGCGGCAGTCGAGAAGCCTGGCGCGAAGATGAAGCGATGGATCTGCTGATCGTTCATGCCGTCGACTTCGATACGCGAAGCCAGGCCCTTTTCGATGATCTTTTCGCGGATGCGGCCGGTGTTCAGACCACGGCCATTGTCGGCGATGCGAATGACGATATAGCCGCCTTCGTGGAAGGCCGACAGCTTGATCGTGCCGTTGGCCGGCTTGCCGATATCGATCCGTTCCTGCGTGCCTTCCAGGCCGTGGTCGGCCGAGTTGCGGACCATGTGGGTCAGCGGATCGCGGATCAGCTCCAGAACCTGGCGGTCCAGTTCGGTGCCTTCGCCTTCCATGACGAGGTCGATTTTCTTGCCCAGTTCGTAGCTCAGGTCGCGCACCAGGCGGGGCAGTTTTTTCCAGGCCGCGCCAATGGGTTGCATGCGCGTCTTCATAACACTGTCCTGCAATTCGCCGGTCAGGGTCGACAGGCGCTGCAGCGGTGTCGCGAAAGCCGAGTCTTCGCGGGTCCGGCTGATTTGCAACAGTTGATTCCGTGTCAGCACCATTTCCGACACGAGGGTCATGAGGCCTTCGAGCACATCAACGGATACGCGGATCGACTGGATTGTATTGATGCCTTGGCCGTCTTCCCCACCCAATGCCTGAAGGGCTTCTCCGGCAGGTGCCGGAGCGGCTGCGGGGGCCTTGGCGGCGACAGGCGCGGGTGCGGGCGTGACTTCGGCAACGGGCTCCGGCTTGGTGTCGATGACTTCGGTGACCGGCTCGTTCATCCAGTCCGGCGATTCGGCGGCAGCAAAGGCAGCTTCGAGATCGGCTTCGGAGACTTCGCCGGGGCGCAAGGTGCGGCCGGTCGCGGGATCGACGTCGCCGGGCTGGAGGCCCATGCCCGGACCGTCGGCGGCGTCGAAGGCGGCCTGAAGATCAGCTTCGGAGACTTCGCCGGGGCGCAGGGCGCGGCCGGTAGCCGGGTCGATATCGCCGACGCCGAGCGCCGGTGCATTGATTTCAGCAGGTTCGATTTCCCCGCTGATCGGACGATCCGGTACTTCGACGGTCTGGACGGCAGTCAGGTCGACCTCGTGGCCTTCGGCCATGGCTTCCAGCTGCGCGATCAGGTCGTGGTCGTTGCCGTCAGGTTCGTTACCGGTTTGCTCAAGGCCCGCCAGGATCACCTTGATGCGGTCGATCGAATGCAGGACCAGGGTCACGGCGATCGGCGTAACGTCCAGCTTGCCATCGCGGAAACGGCCCAGCAGGGTCTCACCGGCGTGGGCGACCGCTTCCAGACGCTGAAGACCCAGGAAGCCACAGGTGCCCTTGATGGTGTGAACAAGGCGGAAGATATTGTCGAGCGTCTTGCGGTCGTTGGGGTTGGCTTCGAACCTTACGAGTTCGCTATCGACGACTTCCAGGCTTTCGGCCGTTTCGGTCAGGAATTCAGCAATTAAGTCGTCCACGACGTACCCTCATATTGAGAATGCAGGAGGGCGACAAAAGATACACCTCGCCCACCAGTCCCGGCCATATTGCGGACACTTGGTTAAGAGAGCGTTCGCAAATGATTACTGAAATCTGAATTTCGCCAAAAACGTGCAGGGCGAGCAAACGTTTGCATTCGCATGGCGTTTTTCGTCAGGTCGGAAGGCCGGCGCGGCTGCCGGAAGCGGACGTTCAGGCGGGGCCGGCGACCGTGGCCCGTGGGTCGAATGTATCCCGGACGGGGCCCGTAATGCGTTTGCGGATGTCCGGATCCTTGATGAGCGCCAGACGCATGATTTCGCGCGCCTTGGGCGCCGCTGCCGACGCGCCCCAGCCGCCGTGCTGGACGATAACGCTCATGGCATATTTGGGCGCGTCGGCCGGAGCGAAGGCCACGAACCAGGCGTGATCGCGTCGCGCCCAGTCCAGATGCAGCGTCGCCCGCGATCCTCCGGTGATGGTGTGGGACTGTGCGGTCCCGGTCTTGCCGGCCATCATGACGGGGCCGAGATCGAGCTGGGCGGTTCGCGCGGCCGTGCCGCTGGTCACGACGTCGGCCATGGCGGCGCGCACGATGTCGAGATGCGCCGGATCCACCGACAGGTCGCGGAATGCCGGGTGCGCCACCGGCTTGTCGCCGATCGACTTGATCAGGCGCGGCATGACTTCCTTGCGGCCGTTCGCGATGCGAGCGACGCTGACGCAATTCTGCAGGCAATTGATATTGGTGAAGCCCTGGCCGATGCCGATCGATGGCGTGTCGCCCGGCCACCAGCGCCCTTCGGCCGGGCGGCCACGTTTTTCGAAATAGGCTTTTTTCCAGGCCTGGTCTGCGACGACGCCGGCCTTCTGGCCGTCTATGCCGATGTCGAAGATCTGGCCCAGACCGAACTTGCGCGCCACCTCGGCGATCTTGTCGGGGCCCAGCGCCACGGCCATATTATAGAAATAGACGTCGCACGACGTGACGATGGCGCCGCGCATGTCGAGATTGCCGTGTACGCCGTCGCAGTGGAAGACGTGATTGCCGAAGGGAAAGACGCCGCCGCAGGTGTGTCGGGTGGTTTCCGGAATGCCGGCTTCGAGTGCCGCCATGGCGACCAGGCACTTGAAGGTGGACCCGGGCGGGTAGGTTCCGGATAAGGCCTTGTCGAGCAAGGGTTTGCGCTCATAGTCGGCCAGGAGGCGGTAGGCATCGGACGGAATCCCCGATACGAACAGGTTGGGATCGAAACTGGGCGCCGAGGTCATACACAGGATTTCGCCTGTATGAACGTCCATCAGGACGGCGGCGCCGGAGTCCGATCCGAAAACGTCGACGGCCCGCTGCTGGATGTCGGCGTCAAGCGTCAGGGTGACGTCCTTGCCGGGAACAGGCTCGACTGAGCCTTCCTCGTCTTCGCGGACGACCTGGCCCTGCGCGTTGACCTCGACCCTGCGGCCACCCTTGATGCCGCGCAGCACGGCATCGAGAGACTTTTCAATCCCCTGCTTGCCGATACGAAAGGACGGGTTGTGCAGAAGATCGCTGTCGGCATCGGGCTTTTGCAGTTCACGCTTCATGTCGGTCGCGTTTATCTTCGAAACGTAGCCGACGACATGACTGAAGGCGCCGCCATAATAGTAGTCGCGCAACTGATCCATTCCCGCGACGACGCCCGGAATGGCGCCGGCGTAGAGGCTGGCATGGGAAAAGTCTTCCCAGCTCAGATCCGCTGCCGCCACGGTCGGAACGGAGCGCTGGTTCTGATTGAGATCGCGCAGGATTCGCCGGCGCGCCGCCGCGGTCTGGGGCAGGACATAGGCCAGTTGGTCGAGGGTATCGTCGATGTTCTTGACTTCATTGGCCTCGATCGTGACTCGGAACGACGGCCGGTTTCCAGCGATGAGCTTGCCGTTGCGGTCGAGTATTTCGCCGCGCGGCGGCGGAATAAGGCGGAAATTGAACTGATTGGCGGCCGCCAGATCGCCGTATTTTTCACCATCCAGGATCTGCAACTGGGCCAGCCGACCGGCGAGGGCGAACAGGCCAAGCGACACCACACCGCCGAGCATGAAGACGCGCCGGGTAAAGGCGCCCTGGCGTTCATTGACATCCGTAAAGACGATCGACGGCTCGGCCACGTCACCGCATCCCGGTCAAAACGAACGCCCGCATCAAGGCACTCCGCAGATAATAATTTTTCATGGAAACCGGGTGCGGCCAGACGGGTAAGGGCTGGGCAAATCACTTGACGGTCGGCCGAAGATAGTTCAGCAAATCGATATTTCGCAAAGGACATTGCATTGGGTTCGTCCCAAGAAAAACTCATGCCCCATGACGATTTCAACCGTTTCCCTCAACGCCCTGCGCGCTTTCGAAGCCGCCGCGCGGCATTTGTCCTTTACCCGGGCCGGCCTTGAGCTGTCGGTCACGCAAACGGCCATCAGCCATCAGGTCAAGGCGTTGGAAGAGAGGCTTGGCGTTACGCTGTTTCGCCGGACGTCAAAAGGCCTTGTACTGACGGATGAAGGCGTCGCCCTTGTGCCCACCCTGACGCGCGCCTTCAGCGATCTGGGCCGGGTGGTGGATCAGTTCGACGGCGGCCGTTTGAAGGAGGTGCTGACCCTGGGCGTCGTCGGAACCTTCGCCATCTGGCTGATGGAGCGCTTGCCGGATTTCCAGGCCCGGCACCCGTTTGTCGATATCCGTTTGATGACCAACAACAATCGCGTCGATCTGGCGGGGGAGAGTCTCGATTATGCCATAAGGTTCGGAGACGGCGCCTGGCATGGCACCGAATCAATGCCGGTATTTTCGCCGCCGTTTTCGCCCTTGTGTGCGCCCGCCATGGCGGAGCGGTTGTCAGGGCCGGCCAGTCTCGCCGGGATGATGCTGTTGCGGTCCTATCGCGCCCAGGACTGGCCGGCCTGGCTGGAGGCGGCGGGCGTCAGCGGAGTGGTGGCGAGAGGTCCGCAGTTCGATTCGTCGTGGATCATGGTCGAAGCGGCGGCCCAGGGCCTGGGCATTGCCCTGGCGCCTGTGACCATGTTCGACAAGGCGCTGACGATCGGCCGGCTATGTCGTCCGTTTGAAGCCGAGGTGATCCTTGGCGGCTACTGGCTTACGCGCCTGAATTCCCGTCGCGAAACGCCCGCGATGCTGGCGTTCCGCAACTGGCTTCTTGAGGCTGCCGCTTAGATATTTTCCAATTCTCCGCCGACGGGGCGGGCTTCGTGAGCCTGTGCGGGCAGGGGTGATTTCAGGGCGCTGACGAAGTCGTCGCGCCAATGGCCGACATCGAAGCGCCAGACATTGTCGTAAAGCGCCTCCCACCGCCGCTTGCGTTCCTTCAGCGGCATGGTCAGGCCGCGATGGATGGCTTCGGAAATGTCCTCCCGGCTCAGGGGGTTGACGATCAGGGCATCCTTCATCGTTTCCGCCGCGCCGGCGAACTGCGACAGGACAAGTACGCCCGGATTGTTGGGGTCCTGCGCCGCGACATACTCCTTCGCGACCAGGTTCATGCCGTCGCGCAAGGGTGTCACCAGTCCGATATCGGCCGAGCGGTAAATCCCCGCCAGCTCGTCGCGCCGGTAAGGGCGGTTGACGTAGCGCAGCGGCACCCATTCGACAGTCGCGTGGGCGCCGTTGATCTTGCCGGAAATGGTGTCGAGGCGCGCCCGCAGGTCCTGATAGGCGTCGACGTCGTCGCGCGAGCGCGTGGCGATCTGAAGCAGGAACAGCTGTTCCTGCATCTCCGGATTGTTCGTCAGGAAGGTGTCGTAGGCGTTGAAGCGCTCCTCCAGGCCTTTGGAATAATCGAGCCGGTCGACGCCCAGCAGCATCTTGCGGCCGCGCTGGCTCTTGAGCATCGCCTTGTAGAACAGTTCGGCGCGTTCGCTCTTCAGCGTCTCGGCAAAGTCCTGCGCATCGATGCCGATCGGGAAGGCGCGGGCGCGCACCGACCGTCCATAGGCGTTGATGCCGCCGTCCTGTGTCAGTGTCGCTGAGGCGTCATGGACGACGTAGTCCTCGAAGGCTTCACGGTCGTCTTCCGTCTGGAAGCCGACAAGGTCGTAGCTGAACAGGGATTCGACCAGTTCGGCGTGCTTGGGCAGGGTGCTTAAGATTCGGCGTGCGGGCCAGGGTATGTGCAGGAAAAAGCCGATCCTGTTGGTCACGCCGCGCGCCCTCAGCTCGCGCGCCAGCGGGATCAGGTGATAATCCTGCACCCAGATCAGGTCGTCGGGCGCAATCAACGGCAGCAGGGTGTCGGCGAAGCGCTGGTTCACGCGGCTGTAACCCTCGTCGAAGCTGCGTTCATAGCTGACCAGGTCAGGGCGATAGTGGAACAGCGGCCATAGCGTGCGGTTGGCGTAGCCGTTGTAATATTCGTTCTGGTCCTGGGGCTCCAGGTCGAGCAGGGCGACGGTGACGCCCCCGACCTTCTGCATGGAAATCTGCCCGGTGTACTGGTCGACCGTCTGGCCGGACCAGCCGAACCACAGGCCCTTGTCCTCACGCAATGCCGCGGCCAGCGCCATGGCCAATCCGCCGGCGGTGCCGACGCCGGAGTCGGCAGGAGGATTGACGCGGTTGGAAACAACGATCAGGCGGCTCACAGGGGACTCTCCAGGCTTAGATATTCATCACTGAGCGCCCGGTCGAGCCAGGCATGGACCGCGCGTTCATCGGCCAGACGATAACGCGCACACGTTTGACGGGGTGGGCCGACCAGGACGCCGAAGCCGCCGTTATCGGCGGCCGCCGCAAATCCGTCCTCGTCGGTCAGGTCGTCTCCGACGAAGACCGGAGTGGTACCCGCGAACGGCGCTTCGGCCATGAAGGCGCGAACGGCCTGGCCCTTGTCGCCGCCGGGGGTAAGAAATTCCGCCACCATCGCCCCGCGTTGCAGTTTAAGCCCCGTGCGGCGGGCCAGGTCGTCGGCGAAAACCTGGGCCATCGGCTCGACCGACGGGTTGCCGCGATAGTGAAATGCGACGCTCAACGGCTTGGTTTCGATGCGGACATCGGCGAACTGACCGGCGAACTGTTCCAGTTCCGCCATGGCGAGCGCGAGCTGGGGGTGGGCGTCATCGGCGATCAGGGCGTGGGAGGTGCGGCGTTCCAGTCCGTGGCTGCCGGCAATGGCGGCGACAGCGCCTTCCAGAATGCGGTCGAGATCGGACAGGGAGCGGCCGCTGACGATGGCGAGGCGACCTTCCAGGCGTTCGGCCACGCGCTTAAGACGCATGTTGCGCTCGGTATCCGGGCCAACGCCGTCCGGTGTGGCGGCGAACGGCGCCAGCGTGCCGTCAAGATCAAGGAAAAGCGACGCGGTATCGAGACGAAGTCTTGTGACATCGGCACCGGTCATGC
>CBIHPL010000027.1:0-14723 GCA_966212005.1 uncultured Asticcacaulis sp. | reverse complement strand
CGATGCGGTCGACCGGCTCGATGCTGATCAGGTTGGCGTCGATATTGAGAAACCTGCGGCCGAGCGCCTTGACCTTTTCGCCGGTCTCGTCGGCCGGCACGATGCCGGCAGCGGCGATGTCGGCGCCGGCTTCAGCCAGGGCCAGGGCGATGCCCTGACCGAGGCCGGTATTGGCGCCGGTGACCAGGGCAACCTTGCCCGTCAGATCGAATGCTTGAAGTCCCATTATTGTGTTTCCTGTTGTCGTTTGGGGCTTGTGGGGGTTATGCCAGCTGGCAGATGGCGAGGACCTTCATGTCGGTATAGTCGAGGTTGTCCCCGCCCATGGCCCAGATGAAAGCGTAGTTGGACGTGCCGCAGCCCAGATGGATCGACCACGGCGGCGAGACGACGGCTTCGTTGTTCTGGATGACGATGTGGCGGGCCTTGTCGGGTTCGCCCATGAAGTGGAACACGCGGTCGTTGTCGCCGAGGTTGAAATAGAAATAGACTTCCGAACGGCGATCGTGCAGGTGCGGCGGCATGGTGTTCCAAACCGAACCGGGCGACAGGATGGTAAGGCCCAGCAACAGCTGGCACGACTTGGCCGTCGTCGGCACGATGTACTGATAGATGACGCGTTCGTTCGACTGTTCCAGCGAACCGCGCGCCAGGGGCACAGCCTGATCGATCGAGATCTTGACCGTCTCATAGCGCTGATGCGCCGGCGTCGAGGTCAGGTAGTAGAGCGCCGGGTTGGCGGCGTCGTCCGACGAGAACAGGACTTCCTTGGTGCCCATCGGAATATACAGGCCGTCCTTTTGCGCCAGGTCGTAGACCGTGCCGTCGACGCTGACCTTGCCCGAACCGCCGCCGACATTGATGACGCCCAGTTCGCGGCGTTCAAGGAAAGGATGACCGGCCGCCGAAGCGGGCTCGGTCTGGTCGGGCAGCTTCAACTGGCCGTTGACGGGGGCTGCGCCACCGACGACGAAGCGTTCGAAATGGGTGTAGTTGAGCACCACCGCGCCGGGCGCGAACAGGCCGCCCATCAGGTATTTTTCGCGCAGATCCTGCGTGTCCGCGCCATCCATCATGTCCGGATGGGTGGCGTGGTAGATCTTCTGGTACAGCGAATTCTGGCACATGGCGCGGTAGGCTCCGATTTTTATTTGTGATCAGTATTGATCAATAGGTGTCATTTTCAATCTCCTTACAGCTTGTAGGCCGCTTTGGGAAGATTGTAGGTGAGGTCTTTGATGACGTCGGCTGCGTCTTCCATCGCGATGCGATGCTCAGACACCAGCCGGGCAAGGAAGTGCGCGTCCATGCGGCGGGCGACGTCGTGGCGCGCCGGGATGGACAGGAAGGCGCGGGTGTCGTCGTTGAACCCGACTGTGTTGTAGAATCCGGCGGTTTCCGTGACCTGTTCGCGGAAGCGCATCATGCCTTCCGGGCTGTCGTGGAACCACCACGACGGACCGAGCTTGAGGACCGGATAGTGGCCGGCCAGGGGCGCCAGTTCACGCGCGTAGTTGGTCTCATCCAGGGTGAACAGGATGACCGTCAGGTTCTTTTCGTTGCCGTAGGCGTCGAGCAGTGGCTTGAGCGCATGAACGTAGTTGGTCGGCAAGGGGATATCGCAGCCCTTGTCGCGGCCGAAGGTTTCGAAGACCTTTTGATTGTGATTACGGAACGAGCCGGGGTGGATCTGCATCGTCATGCCGTCGTCGAGCGACATGCGCGCCATTTCGGTGAGCATCTGGGCGCGGAACAGCTCGGCGTCTTCGGCGTTGACCTGCGGATCCAGGACGCGCTTGAACAGGGCCTCCGCCTCGATGGCCGACAGGTTGGCGGTCTGGGCGGTCGGGTGGCCGTGATCGGTCGAGGTCGCGCCCATGGTCATGAAGAAATCGCGGCGGACGCGGTGGGCCTTCAGGTAGCCCTGCCAGCTATAGACGTCCTCGCCCGACAGGTCGGCAAAGACCTTCAGCTTGTCGTGGAACTCTTCGTGCTCCGGGTCGATGACCGGATCGGGGCGGTAGGCGGTGACGACGCGGCCCTTCCAGCCGGAAGCCTTTATCGCCTGGTGGTGTTCCAGCGTGTCGGTCGGGCTTTCGGTCGTCGCCAGCAGTTCGATATTGAAACGTTCGAACAGGGCGCGGGGACGATAGGCGTCCGAAGCCAGCAACTCGCCGATGCGGTCGAAGTACATGTCCGAGGTTTCGGCGTCGAGCGCGACGTCGAAGCCCATGATCGAGCCGAACACGTGGTTCATCCAGATCGAGGTCGGCGTGCCGCGGAACAGATGCTGGTTCGCGGCAAAGATGCGCCAGGCTTCGCGCGGATCGGCCGCGGATGGTCCGGCCTTGGAGCCGACGCCGACGGATTGCATGTCGATGCCCTGAGAGTAGAGCATGCGGAAAATGTAGTGGTCGGGGCTCAGGAACAGGGCGGTCGCGTTTTCGAATGGCGCATTACCGGCGAACCAGGACGGGTCAGTATGCCCATGCGGGCTCAGGATCGGGAAATCCTTGACGAGTGCGTATAGCTCGCGGGCCAGCGTACGCTGCGTCGGATCGCTCGGCAGAAGACGATCCTCATGAAGAAAGAGAGGCTTTGGCATTTTGGTCGTTTCGTTCTGGAATTGGCCGGGGGACCCGCATATTGCCCGCAGATTGGTCCGGCCGCACTCCTAATTATCCCGTTATCGCCATAGGTAACCGGTGTCATGCCTTTTGACAACAGATTTTTTGCGACAATTTCGCTTAAAATCGCAAATTAGTGCAGGCGTCGAAAAAGTGGAAACCGGTTTTCCGTGGCGGGGCAAGAGCGAGAACGAGCTTGGGTTTTCGCAAACCCAGGACGTTTTGCCATGTTGGCCTTACCGCTTTGCGGGGCCGGAAGAGCCGCGGACGATCAGCTTCGACTGAAAGGCAATGGAGGTTTGCTCGTTCATTTCGCCGCTCATCAACGTTTCCGTGGCCATGCGCGCCATGTCACGGATCGGCAGGCGTACGGTCGTCAGCGGCGGATAGATGCGCGTGGCGACATCGGCGTCGTCGAAGCCGATTATGGTCAGGTCTTCGGGGATTTTCAGCCCCAGCCCATAGGCGGCGTGATAGGCGCCGGCGGCCATCTGGTCGTTACAGGCGATGATGGCGGTTGGCGGGCTGGCGTTTTTCAACAGCCGCGTGGCGGCCGCGATACCTGCGTCAAAGCTGTAGTCGCCGGGTTCGTCCAGGTCGGGCGCGATCTCAAGACCGTTGCGGCGCAGGCCTTCCTCGAAGCCCGCACGGCGTTCATGCGCCGACGGATAGGCCGGGTTGCCGTTGATGAAAGCGATGCGCTTGTGGCCCAGCGCCGCCAGATGATCGCCGCCTTCGGCACAGCCGGCGCGGTCGTTGGAGACGATCTGAGCGGTGTGGATCGGCGGGTCGTTCTGGTCGCCGGATCTGGCGGTGACGCGGATAACGGGCGTGTCCAGTTCGTCGAGAAGATCCAGCAGTTTGCGGTCCTCGGCGATTGGCGGCAGCAGGATGACGCCGGCCAGACGCTGCATCTCTATGAATTCACGGATGTCGTCCAGAAAATTATCGGCGTGGCGGTCGCATGGATGCACGACCAGGTCGAGCCCGGAGCCGCGCAAACTGTCGAGCGCGCCCATCTGCATGTTGACGACATAGGTTGCGTTCGGATTGTCGTAGATCAGCCCGAACAGGAAGGAGCGGCGAAAGGCCAGGCCGCGTGCCTGGGGGTCGGGCCGGAAGCCGATGCGGGCGATGATCTCGTTGACCTGGTCGCGCGTATCCGGCCGTACCGACGGCGAATTGTTGATAACGCGCGAGACAGTCTTTTTCGACACCCGGGCCAGGCTGGCCACGTCGTTGATCGTCGCTTTCTTGCGACGCCGGATGAAGTCCTCGATGGCGTCGCCGATGTCGCGGCCGAATTCGCGGCTGGAGGCCAGGGGCTGGCTGAAAGGTTTCGGTGCGGGTGATCGGGCCATATGGGCTTTTTGTTATATCGTCGAATCAGAACGGCGGCACTTGAACGCGTTTTGTGTCACAGGAACGGGATTTTGCCAAATCGACTAACCTGCCGCCACCTGTGCCGAAACGTGACACCGGTTACCATAGCCTGGAATCTCGCCAGATGCACCTGTTTTCACCGATAGCGGGTTTTATCAATAAAAATCGGTATCCATGCGATTTGGCCTTGCAAGGTTTTAGAGGTCAGGCCAATAGCGTGGTTATCCACGCCGCAACCTCCGGAACCCACATGACACGTCTCAATCTGGCAAACCTCGATCAGTTGTCGCCGGCGGCGGCCAAGCCCGCCTATGACCCGGCGGCATTGGGCATCGGTGTGGTCCATTTCGGCCCCGGAGCCTTTCATCGTGCCCATCAGGCGGCCTACTTCGACGCCCTGGCGGCGACCGACCGGCGGTGGGGCATCTGCGGTGTGTCTCTGCATTCGGCAGGCGTGCGCGACGCGCTGACGCCGCAGGACGGACTCTATACCCTGGCCATTCTCGACGCCGAAATCCGCTATCAAATCATCGGTTCAATGCGCGAAGTCCTGGTGGCGCACGACGATATCGAAGCTGTATTCGAACGCCTGACGCGCGCCTCGGTCGAACTGGTGACTTCGACCGTCACCGAAAAGGGCTATTGCCTGGCGCCGGACTGGACGCTCGATTTCGGCCATGCCGATATCGTCCATGACCTGGCCAACCCGCAGGCACCGAAGTCGTTTATCGGCTATGTCACCGAGGGTCTCCGGCGCCGCAAAGCGGCGGGCGTGAAGCCCTTTGTTTTGATCCCGTGCGATAACCTGCCGAAGAACGGCGAGCGCCTTAAGGCCGCGGTCGTCGCCTTTGCGGCACGCGGCGATGCCGATCTGGCGGCTTGGATCGCGGCCAATCTGCAATGCCCGTGCACCATGGTCGATTCCATCACGCCGGCGACCGACGACGCCCTACGGGCCCGCGTCACCGAGGCCATCGGCCTGGAAGACGCATGGCCGATCCAGCGTGAGGCCTTTACCCAGTGGGTTATCGAGGACCATGTCCACGACGGCGGCCCGGACTGGGCCAGCGTGGGTGTGACGCTTACCGACAATGTCCCGGCCTATGAGCGCGCCAAGCTGCGCCTGCTGAACGGTCCGCACTCGACCCTGGCCTATGCCGGCCTGCACAAAGGCTATGAGAGCGTGTCGCAGGCCGTCGGTGATCCGGAACTGGAGCAACTGGTCCGCGACCTGATGCTGAAGGACGTCGTTCCTCTGCTGGAAGCGCCCAGGGGCATGGACCTGCCGGCCTATTGCGAAGCGATCCTCAAGCGCTTTCGCAATCCGGCGATCAAGCACCTGTTGTCACAGATCGCCTGGGACGGCTCGCAAAAGCTGCCGATCCGGATTCTGGCGACCTTGTCCGAGGCGCTGGAGCGCGGCCACGATATTTCGCGTTTCTGCGTGCCGCTGGCGGCATGGATGCGCTTTGTCCGCACCAAGGCGGTCAAGGGCGAGGCGATCACCGATCCTCTGGCCAGCGAGCTGCTGGCGCTGGGCGCGACCCTGAAGGACAACGTGTCGGACGTGAAGGCGGTTTTGGCATTGCGTTCAGTGTTCCCTGAAGCGCTGGCTGAGAACCCCAAGGTCGTTGCCGGGATCGAGGCAGCGTACAGCGAATTGTTGGTGACGAAACTGGCGTGATCTTAGTTCCCTCTCCCCGCTCGCGGAGAGAGGGTTAGAGGGGGCAACCGTCAACTGTAGTCTGCGCGGAAATGTCCTTGCCCCTCATCCGGTCCTTTGGGCCACCCATCGCTGGCGAAAGCAGTACTTTCGCGGCGCTATACCCCGCAAGCAGGGCGAAGGAATGAACTACGTTCCCGCCTGAACAAAAGGCACCTTGCTGAACAGCTTGCGCTCCTCGCCACGCGGATCGAGCGCCAGTTCCGGCTTGAGATTCCAAACCATGGTCTCGCGCTTTTCCAGAGTGTAGCCCTTCCATTCCGGGATGGCGGCGGTCTGCGGCGAGCCTGTGCGTGCAAAGGCGATAAAGGCATCCGATATAAGACCGGCCATTTGCCGGGCTTCGGCGGAATCGGTCGTGATGGCGTCCGGCACGTGGGTATTACGAAAGACCAGCGGGATGTCGATCGTATGCGGCGCCCCCAGTCGACCGCCATCCTTCGGCGTCGCCCAGTCGAACTGATAGGCAAAGGCCGGCGCGCCTTGGCGGGCGCGGGCTTCGACCTCTTCGACCGCGCCGCGCCAGGATCGACCGGCCGTCGTGGCGGCAAAGAAGACATCCGAGGGCGTCATGCCGGGATAGAGCTTCCGGTAGGTGTCGATGACCAGATAAGGATCGATATCGACGCGGTATTCCGGCGGCAGCATCGCCGGCAGGTCTTCCCAGCTGAGGGTGAAATTCCTGGGGTTGCCGCCTAAGAAGGCGCGCGTTTCATCGTGCGTATTGCCGATGATCATAGGAATATGGCGCGACTGATCCGGGGCGTCGGGCCAGAAAGGATGGCGGAACAGGATGGTCTCATCCAGCACCGGCCCCATATAGACGCCGCCCTTGCCCAGCACCGGATCGGTGGTCTTTAGCGCAGCAACCAGATTGTCGACGGGCAGGGTCTGAACCTTCGCCAGACCTTCGGAATCGGCGTTGAGCCCCAGCGTCTTCAGAAACGCCATTGCGCGCAGGGTGGCATTGCCGGGACCTGACGCCGTCACCTGCTGGCCGCTCATGGTGGCGGCGCGGTGGAACAGGCCCTTGGCGGATGGCGTGGCCATCATGGTGGCGATCTTGGCGCCGCCGCCGGACTGGCCGAAGACCATGACGCAGTTGGGATCGCCACCGAAATTGCGGATATTGTCGCGCACCCATTCCAGCGCCAGATGCAGGTCCAGCTGCCCGCAATTGCCGGAATATTGCAGTTTCAACGCGTTGGGCGTGTGCTCAAGGAGCGAAGCGTTAGCACCGCCCAACGCAAGCTTTTCAAGACGCGCCAGGTACAGATAGCCAAAGACATTCAGGCGGTGATTGACGGTCACGACCACAACGTCGCCAGCCGTGGCCAGGTTGGTGCCGTCATAGAGCGCATCGCCACCGGAACCGTTGCTGTAGGCGCCGCCATGGATATAGAACATGACCGGCCGCGCCTTTTTCGTATTGGCCTCCGGCGTCCATACATTGAGGAACAGGCAGTCCTCGCTCTTGCCCCACGGATCGGGCGTGCTGCCTTGCGGTGAAGCCGGACCGTAATGATCGGCCTTGTAAGGCGTGGTCCACGCTGCGGGTTTCACCGGCGGCTGAAAGCGCGCCTTGCCCGTATCGGCACCGTAACGCAGCCCGAGAAACACCTGAACGCCGCCCTTTGTTTGGCCGGTTACCGGCCCGGCGGCGGTGACAACGGTAGGCAGTTTCGTCTTCGTCCATCCTGCCACCGGTGTCACAGCAGCGGCTGCGGTCAGGCCCAAAAGCGCGTCACGGCGGTTCATCGCATCACGTCCCTGTAATTGTGTGTTATAAGACAAGTGTGGCCGTGAAGTAGGCCCAAGTAAAGCCTTGAACTTCCAATGATTGCGGCTAAATTTCCAGTATGAGTTCTGTTGCTCCCCTTGTCGATGCCTTTGGCCGCCGCATCTCCTATGTGCGGCTGTCGGTGACGGATCGCTGCGACCTGCGCTGCACCTATTGCATGAGCGAGCAGCAAACCTTTCTGCCGCGCAAGGACCTGCTGACCTGGGAAGAGATGGAGCGCCTCAGTCGTTTCCTGATCGCGCGCGGCGTCGACAAGCTGCGCATCACCGGTGGTGAGCCCCTGGTTCGCAAGGGCGTGCTCGACTTCCTGCGCCGCATCGGCGAAGAGGTCCATGCCGGGCGGTTGAAAGAACTGACCCTGACGACCAATGGCACCCTGCTGAAAGGCGCGGTGCCGGCGTTGGTCGAGGCGGGCATCAAGCGCATCAATGTGTCGTGTGATACGCTCAAAGCCGATGCCTATCGCCGCATTACGCGCGGTGGCGACCTGGCCAAGGTGCTGGACGGTATCGAGGCGGCGCAAGAATCCGGTATCCGCATCAAGCTGAACGTGGTTGCCCTGCAAAAGGACAATCGCGCTGAGCTGCCCGACATCATCAGTTTTGCCCACGCGCGCGGCATCGACGTGTCGCTGATCGAGACCATGCCGATGGGCGAGGAAATCGATCGCGAGGCGCAATTCGTCTCGCTGGCCGATGTGTTGAGCGAGCTGCAAAGCTTCTGGCGGGTGACGCATGTGCCTGACACAACGGCGGGTCCGGCGCGTTACTATCGCATCGACGAAACCGGCGGGCGGCTGGGCCTGATCACGCCGCTCAGCCATAATTTCTGCGACACCTGCAACCGCGTGCGCGTCACCTGTACCGGCCGGCTCTATATGTGCCTGGGCCAGGACGACCACGTCGATCTGCGCGCCGCCCTGCGCGAAGACGCGAGCGATGCCGGCCTGGAAACGGCGCTCAATCAGGCTTTGGTGCAAAAGCCGCGCAGGCATGATTTTGTCATTGCCTCGTCCTCGCTTTTGGCCCAGGACACCCCCGGATATCGCCCGGCGCGCACCATGTCGCTGACCGGCGGCTAAGGGGTAAAGCATGAGCGAACTTACGGAAAACGATCTGAAATATCTGGGTGGTGGGCGCATCGACGCCGAGCGGCCGTTTCGCTCGGTCAATATCGCCGTCCTGACTGTGTCGGATACGCGCACCGAAGAGAACGACACCTCGGGCGATGTGCTGGCGGCGCGGATCAAGCTGGCAGGCCACCACCTGGCGGCGCGCGCCATCGTCCGTGACGATATCGACGCCATCCGCACCCACGTGAAAAACTGGGTCGGCTCCGGCAATATCGACGCCATCGTCTCGACCGGCGGCACCGGCATTACCGGCCGCGACGTTACGCCCGAAGCCATCGAGCCCTTGCTGAACAAGCGGATCGAAGGCTTTTCGACCATCTTTCACATGCTGAGCTACCAGTCGGTCGGTCTGTCGACCCTGCAGTCGCGCGCATTGGCCGGGATCATCGATGGCGTTTTCATCTTCTGCCTGCCGGGTTCGAACGGTGCGGTCAAGGATGGCTGGGACAAGGTCATTCGCTGGCAGCTCGACAGCCGCCACGGCCCCTGCAATATGGTTGAGCTGATGCCCCGGCTCAAAGAAAAGTAGATGGCCGCGCGCCGCAATGTGCCGATCGCCGAAGCGGTCGGGATCGTCCGTTCCGGCGCCGTGACGCCGCAAGCCGAGACGGTAGCGCTGAGTGCCGCCATGGGGCGTGTCCTGGCGGCGGATATTGCCGCGACCCGCGACCAGCCGCCCTTTCGCAGCAGCGCCATGGACGGTTACGCGACGCGCCGGGCCGACCTGGCACGCGATACCCTTTTCGTCACAGGCGAAAGCGCCGCCGGCGCGCGTTTTGACGGCGCAGTCGGCGAAGGGCAGGCGATACGTATCTTCACCGGTGCGCCGGTGCCGGACGACTGCGATACGGTCATCATTCAGGAAAACACCGAAAAGATCAAAGGCGGTATACATCTGCTGCCGGACGCGGCGACGGCCAGGAGCAATATCCGTCCGGCTGGCGGCGACTTCCGGGCAGGGGATGTCCTGTTGCCAAAGGCAAGCCGTCTCGATCCCTGGCGACTGTCGCTGGCCGCCGCCGCAGGCGAAGGCGAAGTCGCGGTGGTAAAACGCCCCCGGATCGCCATTCTGTGCACCGGTAATGAGTTGGTTCTGCCAGGGCAAATACCAGGGCGGGACCAGATATTCGAATCCGGTTCGCTGGCCTTGATGGCGTTGGCGGAACAGTGGGGTGGCCAGGCCTTTTATCTTGGTGTCGAAGGCGACGGCCAGGCCGCAATCACAGAGGCAGTGCGTACCGCTGGAACAGACCTGATCGTCACGGTCGGGGGCGCCAGCGTCGGCGACTATGATCTCGTGAAGCCGGCGCTTGGGGCGTTGGGGCTGACTCTGGAATTCGAAACGCTCAATTTGCGGCCCGGCAAGCCGACCGCCTTCGGGGAACTGGCCGACGGGCGCAGGACACTTAGCCTGCCGGGCAATCCGGCGTCGGCCTTTGTGGTCGCGCAACTGCTTCTCAAGCCATGGATAGAAGCATCACTCGGGATGGCGGCGACCTCGCCCTTTTCGAAAGCCGTGTTGTCCGCGGACGTCGGACCGGCAGGGCCCCGCGAAACCTATATGCGGGCACGGCTGGAGACGTCGGACGACGGCCGGCGGATGGTGACGCCTTTCCGCGATCAGGACTCGTCGCTGGTCAGCGTCTTTGCCCGCGCCAACGCTCTGTTGCGCCTGCCCGCCAATACCGAGGCGCAAGCGGCAGGGGCAATTGTTGAGATTATCGAACTCGACCGCGCCTAATTCGCCGGCTCTTCTACGATGTCGCGATGTTGCGGCGCCAAGGCGGCGAGGAGTTTATTCTGCGCCGAGAATGGCACGCCGTTCTTGTCCATCGCCTTTTGCAGGTCCTCGATCAGGGCGAAGACATCGGCCTTCTGTACCCCCAGATCCTTGTGGGCTGCCTTCATATCCTTGCCGGTATAGGTGCAGCCGCCGTTTAAGATCACGCAGAACTGGGCGACCAGGTGCGCCTTGGTCTGTTCGCGCTTGGCCGGTTCGAAGAAGGTGTTGATACGCGGATCGGCATCGACATTGACGAACAGGTCGTCGACGATGCGCACCAGTCCTTCGCGGCCGCCGAACGCGGCAAACAGCTTTCCGTCCGTCGAAACGACCGGTGCGGTGACGGCGGTCGGCTGGGCACCGGCGGGTGTCGCAGCCAAAAGCAGGGCGAGAGCGATAATCTTCATGATCAGAATCCCACCTGCAACGAAGCGTAAAGGCCGGTCTGGCGGCGCGTGACGACGTGGCCGAGGTCGGCATAGGCCAGGGTCAGCGAAATGTTCTTGGTGGCGGCATAGGCAGCGAAAACATCAAAGGCAGCGCCTTCCCTGGCGACGGCCAGGTTGTCCGGCTTGGTGCGGACCTCGGCGCCGACGGCCAGTTTGCGGTTGACGAGATACGCCGCCGAGCCCTCGAACTGCAGGTGGCGTTTGTCGTCGATACCGCCGAAGCCAAGGACGCCATACTGGTTGGCGCGCGTGCTGCGCAGCGTGCCGTTCAGCAGGATGCCTTGTGCCAGGTAAAGCTTGGTGGCGCTGATGTAATAGTCGGTGTCCTTGCCGCGACGCGCGCCAAGCGCGGTTACCAGTGCCATCTTGTCATTTTTCTTGAACTGCGCGCCGATGCTGACCTGAGGCCACCAGTGATCCTGATCAAGGACGGCGTCGCCCAGCACCTTGACCTTTACGCCCAGGGTGTCCTGGTTGATCGTATAGTCCTGGCCGAGGCCGAGCGCCGCGCCGACATCCTGAGTGTTGAAGGCCTGGCGCGCATAGGACAACTCGACGCGGTCATAGAGGCCGACCAGAACGCCTGTCGAACGAATGTCGAAATCGGTCGTATCGACGTCGGTGGCATAGAGGTTTGCGCCGATCTGCCGCGCCGAACCGTAGCCGCCGATGACGGCCCAGGGCGTCAGACCGCCACCCGCGGAGCCTTCGATCTGGCTGACGCCGCCGGTCAGCAGCAGCTTGCCGCTGCCGGTAACGGATTGCGCCTGGACGGATCCGGCCGCAAGCAGGACCAGGCAGAGCAGGGCGCCGCAAAAAGGATTAATCATCGCGCAATCCACAAGAGAAGAACTGCAATCGATTTAACTGTGAGACTTTAAGGTAGCATTGACGGCGTTATAAAAAAGCAATGCCTTGCCCGGTCCGCTTTTTCGTGATCACGATAATTACTTGTATGCGTTTCAGTCGTAGCGCCTCCGGTTTTCGACCGGAATTCTCCATAGCCTTTTTAGTTGCGCATACCGGCCAGACCGAAGTCTCCGGATGCGTTTCCACACCGGGAGTTGTCATGTCCGAAACCGTATCCGCGCCGTCATCGGGGCTTGTCGAACGCGTCAAGAATATCCTGATGAAGCCGTCCCCGACGTGGGACGCCATCGCCGTCGAGCCCTCCGACATCAAATCCATCTATCTCGGCTATGTCATTCCGCTGGCGGCGATCGCCCCGATTGCCAACGCCATCGGCATGAGTGTTTTCGGCGTCGGCATTCCTGGTATCCTCAGCTATAAAACGCCGCTGATCTGGGCCGCCACAGGCGCAGTTGTGCAATTTGTTCTGGGCCTGGTGATGGTTTTCGTCATGGCCCTGGTGATTAATGGCCTGGCGCCGTCCTTTGGGGGCCAAAAGGACCAGTTGCGAGCCTTCAAGGTGGCGGCGTATTCTTGCACGGCGGCTTGGCTGGCAGGGATTTTCGCCATTTTCCCGCCCCTTGGCGTACTTGGTTTGCTGGGACTTTACAGCCTTTATCTCATGTATGTCGGCCTTCCCAAGCTGATGGACGCACCGAAAGACAAGGCGGTCGGTTATACGGCCGTGACGGTTATTGTCATGATCGTGTTGTGGATCATCGCTGCCGCGATCTCCAGCCCGATCTACCGCTTTGGTGCGCCGGGCGGCTTCCTGAGCGGCGCGGCGACAGGCGCGGCTGTCGGTACCGCCACTGTCCCGGGCGTCGGTTCGGTGGATCTGAACAAGCTGGAAGAGACGAGCAAACAGTTGGAAGCCCAGGCCAACGCCATGCAGGCCGGACAGACAAATGTGAAAACGGTCGATCCGGCGCAACTCCTGGCCCTTCTGCCGGAGAATTATCGTGGCGCGGCGCGTTCCGACACCAGCACTGAGGCGAACCAGAGCGGCGGCATTGCCGTTTCCGGCGCGAAGGCCAGCTATGCCGTCGGCGGTGGAACAATCCGCGTCGAGATCAACGATCTGGGCAGCATGGGCGGGCTGACCGCCATGGCCGGCGCCTTCAATGTCAACAGCACGGAAAAGACGGAGACGGGTTACAAGACGGTCGTGTCGAATAATGGCCGCGTCGTCACCGAAGAATACGACAACAATGCCAAAAGCGGCAGCTATTCCGTCGTGGCGGTCCCCCGTATCTCCATTGAAGCGCATGGCGACAATGTCGATATGGCCACGATCAAGGGATTGGTGGACAGCATCGATATCGGCCGCGCCGAAGGCCTGGCAAAGTAGATGAACCGGGCCGTCGTTCAGACGGCCCTATGCCGCGGCGGGCTTTGGCGCGAACCGGTCCAGGATGTGGCGGGTCATGCCCCTGGCCAGTTCCTCCTCGCCGAAGAAGACCGCGCCCAGTTTCTCGCTCCTGAGGAACTGGACCTCGCCTTCGCTGTGGGTGCGCAGCACGACCTCGATGCCCGGATTGACCCGGCGGGCCGTATCGACCATCTGACGGACGTGCAGAATTTCGGGCGTAGCGATGACCAGCATGGCGGCATTCAGGACGTGGGCCTGGGCCAGCACGACGGGCTCGGCGGCGTTGCCATAAACGGCCGCCTTGCCATTATTGCGCAGGTCTTCGATACGCTCACGGTTCTGGTCGACGACGACATAGGCGATACCTTGGCTGTCGAGGGCTTGGGCGATGCGCTTGCCGACCCGGCCGTAGCCGACCAGGATGACCTGGCCCTTCAGGTAGCGGTCTTCGGTCGCGGTCGGCAATTCGGCCAGTG
The DNA here is from genome assembly GCA_966212005.1 of uncultured Asticcacaulis sp. Taxonomy (GTDB): domain Bacteria; phylum Pseudomonadota; class Alphaproteobacteria; order Caulobacterales; family Caulobacteraceae; genus Asticcacaulis. The sequence continues at coordinate 1,068 of CBIHPL010000027.1, read as the reverse complement.
GCTCGACGCGCTCTTCCAGCCTGCGAACGATTTTGGACCGCTTGACCGCCCAGGCGCCGACCGGCTTCATGGCATTGAAGATGAACGGGTTGGCGGCGATGGATATGATCGCTCCGGCCAGGATCAGGTTCATGCCTTCCTGCGGCAACAGGCCGAGGCTGACGCCAAGTCCGCCCAGAATGAAGGAGAATTCGCCGATCTGCGCCAGGCTGGCGGAAACCATCAGGGCCGTATTCAGGGGGTAGCGGAAAGCCAGAACGAGAACGGCCGCTGCAACGCCTTTGCCGGCAATTACGATGGCCACGACCGCAGCCACCTCGACCGGCTTTTCCAGCAGGACCATCGGGTCGAACAGCATGCCGACGGAGACGAAGAACAGGACCGAGAAGGCGTCGCGCAAAGGCAGGGATTCTTCGGCGGCTCTGTGGCTGAACTTCGACTCGCGCATGACCATGCCGGCGAAGAAGGCGCCCAAAGCAAACGACACGCTGAACAGTTCCGATGCGCCCCAGGCGATGCTGATGGCGGCGGCGATGACCGACAGGGTGAACAGTTCGCGTGAGCCGGTCTTGGCGACCTGCCACAATATCCACGGCATGACCTTGCGGCCGACCAGCAGCATCAGGGCGATAAAGGCGCCGACACTGAGGAGTGTGGTGGCGATGGAGATCCAGAGGTTTTGCGGCGGAGTGGTGTGCCCCGCGACCTGGCCCACAGCCTGAACCGCGCCCTCGGCATTGAGGATATGAGCCAGTGGCGGCAGGAGAACCAGAACGAGCACGGTCACAAGATCTTCGACGACCAGCCAGCCTATGGCGATCCGGCCATTCATGGTTTCGGTGGCGTCGGCGGCTTCAAGCGCCTTGAGCAGCACAACCGTACTGGCGCACGACAGGCAAAGACCGAAGACGAGCGCCGGTCCGAACGCCCAGCCCCACAGACCCATGGTCAGCGCCATGCCCAGCAGCGTCGCCAGCGACATCTGCACGATGGCGCCGGGCAGTGCGATCTTGCGCACCGACATCAGGTCGTCGAGCGAGAAGTGCAGGCCGACGCCGAACATCAAAA
>CBIHPL010000026.1:0-14732 GCA_966212005.1 uncultured Asticcacaulis sp. | reverse complement strand
ATACTGACCGGTAGCGGTGGCAGCGATCTCTATACCCTGGGCCTGCCGGGCGCGGAACTGATTATCACCGACTTCGCCGCAGGGACCGGCGGCGACACCTTCTCCTTCATCAATCTGCGCAGCGCCGGAAACTGGTTCTACGAAGACGCGTTCACCATGGGCTTCCTCAGGCTGGTGCAGGACGGTGACGACACCTGGCTGCAGACCGACATGGACGCCAAGGGCACGACGTACGACTGGACGACGCTGGCCATCCTGACGGATACGGTGGCCGAGACGCTGACCGCAGCGAACATGGGTGGCTACGATCCGCTGAACGGCACGCCGGCGGGCAATAACCTGATCTATGGCACCAGCGGTCCCGACAGTCTGGACGGCGCGGGCGGCAACGACACCATCCATGGCTTCGAAGGTGACGACACGCTGCTGGGTGGTGCCGGCAATGACACGGTTTACGGCTATGCGGGCAATGACAGCCTGTTGGGCGGCGACGGCAATGACTGGCTGACGAGCGACGGGACCGGAGCGACCTTCGTGGGTGGGGCGGGTGAGGACCGGTTAAGCGGCGCTGGCTATCTCGACGGCGGTGACGACAACGATTCGCTGTACGGCGTCGGTGGCGGCGGTGTCACGACGATGCTGGGCGGGCTGGGCGACGACAGTATCGAGACCGGTTACAGCGCCGGCGGTACCTATCTGGCCGATGGCGGTGACGGCAATGACCGCATCTTGCTCAATTCGGCCAGCGGCGCGGTCAGCACCCTGAGCGGCGGCGTGGGCGACGACTATATCGCGGGCGGCAATGCCTCGACCGATGGTGGCGAGGGCAACGACATCCTGTTTGCCTATGCGCAGGCCACGGCCAGTGGCGGCGAAGGCGACGACAGCCTGTATGGTTCGTCCGGGGGCGCCATATACGGCGGGGTGGGCAACGACACGCTGACCGATGACGGCGCCTCGGCGCTGGATGGCGGCGATGGTAACGACCTTATCCGGCGCGGCACCTATGGCACGCTGGCCACTCTGGAAGGCGGGGCGGGACAGGACACGCTGGCGACACCCGATGGCATCAGCGATGTCCGCGTCTACAACCAGGGCGACGACTTCCTGGTGCTGTGGCCGACCTATGGCGTGGGCGATATCATGACGTCCGTCACGACGTCGGACATCGAAGCTGTCAGCGTCAACGGCGTGGTCACGGCGCTCGATCACGCCACCACGGGCAACGTCATCACCGGCGGCGGCGGCGCCAATGCGCTGAACGGCACGGACTTCAACGACTGGATCCGGGGGCTGGGCGGCAACGATACGCTGAAGGGGCTGGGCGGGGCCGATATCCTGGAAGACACGCTGGGCGCCAACAGCCTGGACGGCGGCGACGGCAACGACCGGATCACTGGCACGGGCACGCTGAGCGGCGGGCTGGGTGACGACCGGCTGACCATGTACGGCGACATTCAGTTCGCGCTGCTGGGCGGTGACGGCAATGACACGATCCACGGAGGAGCGGTCGGGGCGCCGGGGACCAGCACGGTCGATGGCGGCGATGGCAACGACCTGATTACGCTGGAAATCGGCAACACCAAGGCTGTGGTTACCGGCGCCGAAGGCAACGACACGATTTCCGGCATCGGCCAGACCCTGGACGGTGGCGCCGGCAATGACAGCCTGTCGGGCGGGAACGGGGCCGTCGATGGCGGCGATGGCAACGACGTCCTTTACGGCGCATGGCAGGCGACGCTGAACGGCGGGGCAGGCGACGACACTCTGTCGGGCATGTGGACTAACTGGGCGAACGGCGGCGACGGCCAGGACGTGCTGCGCCTGAGCGGGACCAAGGCCAGCTATTCGGCCATGATCGAGGACGGCAAGCTGCGTATTACCAACGGGCCGTTCGAGACCTTCTATGTGTCCGGCGTCGAAAGCCTTGCGTTCAGCGACCAGACGGTCGCCGTGGCCGATCTGGAGACCGGCAGCGTTGTCGGCGGCACGGCCGGCGATGACAGCCTGACCGGGACGGCGAATAACGACTCGATCACCGGGCTTGACGGCAATGATACGCTTGAGGGCCTCGGTGGCGGAGATACGCTGCAAGGCGGAGCGGGCGCCGACCTGATCGCTGGCGGAGACGGCAACGACGTCGCCGACGGCAATGACGGTAACGACACGGTTCTGGGAGGAAGCGGAAACGATGGTCTTACCGGCGGCGCGGGCGACGACAGCATCGACGGTGGTGCGGGCGACGACAATATCTTTGGCGCCGGTGCGGGCGGTTCTGTCACGTCGGAAAGCGATACACTGAGAGGCGGCGACGGTGATGACCGGCTGTTTGGCTACGGAACCGGCGGTCTGGTCGACGGCGGCGACGGGGACGACTGGATACTGGCGGGCAATGTCGTAATCGACGGTGGTGCGGGCAACGACCGGATCGAAGTGTTCGGCAGCAACGGCGCGATCTCGGTCTCCGGCGGCGACGGCAATGACATCTTCGACCTGACCCGCGTCAGCGGATCGGCGGTCATTACCGTCCATGGCGGCGCCGGCAATGACAACCTGAGTGGCGGCAACGGCAGCCAGATTCTGTATGGTGACGCAGGCGATGACAGCTTCACCTATGGATACGGCTCGGGCAGCGGCCATGACACCTTTATCGGCGGGATTGGCGACGACACCTATACCGTCTTCCAGGGCATGGACCAGGTTCTGGTCGAGGCCGCGGGCGAAGGGCGTGACAGGGTCGTGGCGCTTTACGGCAGCTATACGCTGGCGGACAATTTCGAGGATCTGGAACTCAGCGGATACGGCAACTTCATCGGGGTCGGCAATGCCGGCAACAACCAGATCACCGGCACCGACCAGGACAACCTGCTGGATGGCAAGGCGGGCGACGACACGATCTACGCCCAGGATGGCAACGATACGCTGCGCGGCGGCGACGGCTGGGACAGCCTGCACGGCTTTGCGGGTAATGACAGCATCGAAGGTGGGGCGGGCAACGACCTGCTTGCCGGCGGCCGCGGCGCCAATGTGCTGAAAGGCGGGGACGGGCTGGACACGGCCTATTACCTCGGCGACGAGTGGTTCACCGTGTCGGTCGACCTGGTCCATGGCCTGGTCGACCACCACGACGTGTGGAGCGGCATGGTATGGGAAACGGATACGCTGTCCGGCATCGAAAACGCCGTCGGCACCAGGGGCGACGACACGCTTCAGGGCTCGGCCGGCAACAATATCCTCATGGGCGAGGATGGTAACGACCGCGTGCTGGCCGGGGCGGGCAACGACTATCTCGGCGGCGGCGGCGGGCTGGACACGCTGCACGGCGGCGAAGGCAATGATACCATCGCCGGTGCGGCCGACGACGACAGCCTGTCGGGCGGTGCGGGGGCGGACAGCCTGGACGGCGGGGCGGGCAACGATCTGCTTTCCGGCGGCGCGACCTGGGATACGCTGGTCGGCGGCGATGGCGACGACATCCTGGATGGCGGAGTCGACAATGACCGGATGTGGGGCGGCGCGGGCGACGACGTCTATTCTGTCGATAACACAGGGGACCGCGTCTATGAAAACGCAGGCGAAGGCGCCGACACGGTCAAGAGCAGCGTCGACTACGCCCTGACGGCCCACGTCGAGCTTCTTTATTTGACGGGTTCCGCGGTTTCGGGGACAGGCAATGGCCTAAGCAACACGATCCACGGCAATGCCGGCGCCAATGTGCTGTCAGGCGGACTTGGCAATGACAGTCTCTTTGGCTGGGACGGCAATGACGGGCTTGCCGGCGGCAACGACCACGACCGGCTGTCAGGCGGCAACGGTTCGGACACGCTTACCGGCGGCCACGGCAATGACGTTCTGGGCGGTGGCACAGGTGCGGACGATTTTGTCTTCTCGTCGACCGCTATCAATGGCCACGACCACGTCGTCGACTTCGAACATGGCCTGGACCGGCTGGTCTTCTCGGGTGCCGACTACGGCTTCGCGGCCGGGCATGCATTGACAGCGGCGGAGTTCACCGAGGGCAGCGCGGCTGACGGCACGGAAGCGCAGTTCATCTGGGATGCCGTCGCCGGCAAGCTGTGGTGGGATGCTGATGGCACAGGTACAGGCGCGGCATTCGAACTGGCGTTGATTTCGGGCGGTGTGACGGTGACGCGGGACGATCTGGTCTTTACCTGAGGCGCACCCCGTTGACCGTCGGAATCGAAGATTGCCTCCCTTGAAACCGCGAACAGGACACCCATATCCGGTACAGGTTCAACATTAGAAAGGAAGGTGGTCCGATGTCTCATTGTCACATGCCGCGGGCGGCAACGAATGCGGGCACGGCCTCCGTTGCGGAGGTCAGGCTCGGCTGAGCCGGCTGCGTGCAGTCCACGACAATGGAAGGGCCGTTCCCGAAAGGGAGTGGCCCTTTGTTCGTCACAGGGTTTTTTCTTATGAAAGGCCTTTTCGTAATGGCGGCGCGCCTGTAAGTTGTCCTCACATTTTCCTGGGGGCTTACATGTCATTCAAATCCGTTCTCGCCTGCGCCGCCGGCGTGGCTTCGTTATTGTCCGCGCCCGCGCTGGCGCAGGACGTGCACATCATCAAGCCCGTTTTTCCGGACAATTTCAGCTTTACAACCAGCATGGTCTCCGACGACGTCGAAGAGAGCATGGGCGAAAAGGAAACCAAGCACATTGCGCTGGGCGCCGACGCGACCGTGACGCGCAAGGGCGATGGCTTCAAGGCGACCTACCGCATTTCCTCGTTCGACATGCAGTCGGCCGGTGCCGACGCCAAGCCGAAGTTCACGCCGATGCAGATGAAGCTGGTCGAAGGCATGATCAAGGGCATCGGTGTTGCCGAGGTGACGATGGACAAGGACCTGCGTCCTGTAAGCGTCGACAATATCGAGACGATCAAGGCGACGATCAACGCCCTCGCCGACATGGGAAAAGGCGAGGACGCTGACGAGCTGAAGATATTCCAGCTCGTGGTCAAGGACATGACGCCGAAGAGCGCCGCCGAACTGATCGCCAAAGGCCAGAAGTCCTCGGGATATTTCAACCGGCCGCTGGAGTTGAACAAGCTGGTCGAGCTTCCCGCCGAAACGGTCGAAGTGGCGGGCGCGGTATTGCGTACCAACATGACCATGACGCTGACCGACTGGGAGGAGGGCAGGACGGCCCGCCTGCGATTCGTGACCAAGCCGCGCGACGAGGACCTGAAGGTATTCATCTCGGGCTTCCTCAAGGCGATGATCGACCAGATGCCGGAAAAGGACGAGGGAGCGACCAAGGAAATGATGGTGCGGATGGCCGATCACATGGAGATGGCCATGATCGAAACCTGCGACGTCGATGTCAGCCTGGTCAACTCCGTCGACACGCGGTCGACGTGCGACGAAGCCATGAAGCTGAAAATGGACCTGAAGTTCATCTTCCCGAAAGACGTGCTCGAAAAGCAGCCGGATGCGGCGGCCAACATGCCGGTCATCACGCTTACCGAAACCTCGAAAAAGGTCGTGGAGACCAAGCTGACGAAGTAGGGAAAGTCGCGGGTGGCGCAAGACGCCCTGGAAGACAGGTATAAATGAAACCGAGCCGATGGCGGCTGGCGGGTGTCTGGCTGACGATGTTCTGGTTGGTCGGCGTTGTCATGTTCGCGAAGCATAATTTCGCGCTGGGCGTCTTGCCGATCGTAACGCTGTGGGGGGGCGTATTTGGTCGTTTGTCTCAAGCGTTGGTATACCGCTAGAGAAAAGGTCCGTAGCCACCCGGACCGATCGCAGTAGCCGGATGCCACGTGCCGGGATGTCACCCGGTCTCCGTCGCTGCCGCCCGACATTTCGGCGCTGACATTCCCCAGGCGGGGCCGGGTGGTATTGTCGCGGAAGTACCGCGAAAGAGCCAGTGTAGATGTCTGCCAATACTGCGATGGCGCGGGGGAGCGCCTGGTCTCCCGCGCCTACCAGCCTTGCCTGGATCCGAATGTCGAAGGCCGGGGCGTTTATAGCTCACGGCGGTGAAGAGGCCGGCTTCGATATCCGGCACGTCAACAGCCTGCCGCAGGGGAAGCATCTTGTCGCCGCCGGCGCGCTGGTGCTCGACTTCGGCGCGGGACCGTACAGGGGCGATGTGCTGCGCGCTGCGCGTACCGCTTACCATGTCCATGCCTTCGTGGTCATTGGGCCCGGCGGGCCGGATCACATCATCCGCGCACTGGACGCCGGCGCCGACGACTATCTGCCGGCAGGGGCGCATCCGCGCGAGGTATTCGCACGCGTCCGGGCCGTCCTGCGCGGCCGGGCGCGCGCAACCGCGACGGCCGCGCCACGAAACGCCATCGGCGGGTGGACCTTCGACAGATCGGCGAGGATGCTGTTTTCGCACGACGGCATCGCCGAAAAGCTGAACGACACGGAAGCCTGCCTGGTGCGGATATTTCTGGCGGAACCGAACCAGATCCTTAGCGCCGGGGATATTGCCGCGCGACTGACCGCCATGCGCGCGGTTTCGTTCGCGCACAAGAGCGTCGCCGTGCTCGTCAACGGGCTGCGGCGAAAGCTCGGCGATGAACGGCACAGGCTGGTTACCCTGCGCGGAACAGGGTTCGTGCTGAAGGTGTGACCAGCGCCGGTGCACCTGCAGCCTTGCAAACAATTTATCAGATGGCGCGTCTGAACGATTACAACACTATGAACGACGGCTTAACCTTCACCTGCCCGCCATTGTGGCAAAACAAACCGAGGAACGGACATGCCGGAAACTCAAGTGGGATGGCTTTTGGCCATCGTCGTTGGCGCAGTCGCAGGTTGGCTCGCCGAAATCGTTATGAAGTCGAACCAGGGTCTCCTGATGAATATCGTCATGGGTGTTGCAGGGGCGATCCTCGCCAACCTGCTTCTGTCCATGATCGGCGTCAGCCTGGGTGGTGTTGTCGGATATCTGATCGCCGGCTTCCTGGGGGCTTGCGTGCTTATCGCCCTGGGTCGCATGCTCCGTCGGCGCAGCGTATAGCTGAGAAACCAGAGCATCAAAACGCAGGCGCCGTAACAGGCGCCTGCTTTTTTTGTGGCTGATGCGGCACGGTTCTCAGAATTGAAACCGGGTCCTGAGCGCAATTGAGGCATTCTCATAGGCTTCGAGTTTTTCGTAGCTCAGCTCCAGCCCGATATGACTGTACTGACTGTCCTGCGATATGCGGAAACCCGCGACCGGACCACCGCCTTCGACAACTCCGGCGTTCAGGGTAAAGGTGTCGCCGTCCGCAAAATTGGCGACGGTGTCCGCCAGCCTGACGCTGACATTCTGGCGGTAGCCGAGCCAGAGTTCCGGCTTGACCAGGCCCAGATCATAGCTGGCGCGCAAGCGGGCGGTCGCCGAAAACATGTGGCTGTCGCGTTCCGCCACCGTCAGGTCGAAGGTGTCGCCGCCGCCGGTTTCGCTGTGCTTTTCCTCGCTCAATGCGTAGTAGTCGGCAAGCACTTCGGGTGTCACGGCCCAGCGTCCGGCGGTCATGTCGTAGCTCATGCCGGCACCGGCGCTCAGTGAATAGCCGTTCCACTTGCCTTCGGATTCATGCGTGACATAGGCCGTCAGCAGGTTGCGGATGCTCGACAGCTGCACGAAGCCCAGGCCGGCGTGGGTCCAGGCCTTGACGCCGCCCTGGCGGATGCGCCAGTAGCCGCCTGCCGTAAGGTCCGAGGCAGACATGCCTTCGCTGGCGATGGCGAAACTGTCATAGGGCGAAGTCGCGGTCATCGAGGCATAGACGCCTACCGTCTGGTTGCCGTACACGCTGCGTTCACGGCCGCCAGACAGGCTGAAGGTCGTGGCCGTGAAGCCCGCCGTGTCGCCATAGTTGCGCTTTGTGTAATAGCCATATTCCTGGAGCCAGTACTGCCCGCCCGCATTGTCCGGGATCAGCGTCAGGGCGCTGAGCGACCGGTTCAGGGACTGCGCCCCCAGCGACAGGCTGAGCAAGGCTTCGCCGGAATAGTCGGGCAGGTATTGGTTGAAGACGTTATCGAACCCTTCCTTGTCGACCTGCGACAGGAGTGAGGCCTGGGCGCCGCTGTCGGCCGCGACGACACTGAGCACTGGCAAAAAGGCAGCGTACTGATTGTCGGAATAGCCCGCTTCTTCCTGCGTCTTCAGGCGGAAGTTCGCGGTCAGCGCCGTCGCCGCGTCGTTCAACGTCAGGTCGGCGTGGTAGAGGTAGGGGACATAGCCTTCGCGCGTCGAGGTTTCGATGTCGCCCAGGCTGATATTGCCGGCTGTCAGCACGTTGAACACGGTCGGCGTGGTGATCAGCTTGTCGAGGCCGAGGTTCAGCGTCGCACCGTCGTCGAACACGACCGTTCCGGTCGCAGTCAGGCGCGGCGTGGCGGCGGTGTCCGTGTCGAGCGTCAGGCCGAGCGTGCTGTCGCCGTCGACATGAAGGCCGCTGGCCAGGATATGGCTGCCCGACAAAAGCGTCGCCGAACTGCCGCCGGTGATCTCCACGGCGATGGCGCCCGTCGAAGTCACGGCGCCAAGATAGGTGGCCTCGTCGCTGAGGGTAAGGCTGCCCGTGCCCGCGCCGAAATCGAGATCGCCATAGATGTAGCCACCGGAAGACGACACGGTGTCATTACCGGAACCCAACAGGATCTTGCCGTAGATATAGGGAGCGGCGATGTCGTCATCGTCGGGCGCCGTGTCGGTCTGGATCAGGGTCAGGCCGACCGTATTGCTGCGCGTGTCGATGGCGACGGCCTGGCCGGTCACGGTGTCGGCGACGTCGTCTCCGTCATCGTCGGATGCCGTGATGGTGGCGCTGAGCGTGCCGGAGTTGGTCACCGACGTCAGGGTGTTGGACCGGTCCTCGATGGCCGTCGCGCTGGCGGTCGAGCCGACGCCCGAAGCATGGAGGCTCGCGCTCTCGCCGATCGAAATCGACGGCAGGAATGCGCCGGACGCGATGGTGACCGCCTTCGCGGTCGTGTTGCCGACGGTCGAATAGACGTCGTCGTCATCGACCGTCGTCGCCGTCGTAGTCGTGGCGCCGACGCTGCCGGTGATGTCGAGACGGGGTGTGTTCGCGCCGCTCATCAGGGCAAGCGCCGTCGCATTGCCGCCGTAGCCCGCCGAAGCGATGGACCCCGAGACGCCGATGCCGTTGGCGATGTTGACGCTGTGCCCCATTCCGCCCAGCTGGACGGCGGTCGAGTCCACGCCGGAATAGCTGCCGTACGCGCCGATGGAGCCGCGCACCAGCAGCCCGTAATTGACGTCGGGCGGGTCGATGGCCGTACTGGTATAGGTCAGCCCCCCTATGCTGATATCTGCGTCGGCCGAACCGATACGCAGGGCAGGTGCGCCGCCATACTGCGTCAGCGACGCGGTTGTCTGGCTCGTGTCGGTCAACCCGTCGCCGTCCTCATCGGTATTGTCGTCGACCGTGCTGGTGACGTAGGTCCCGAACAGAATGCCATTTGCCACATCGCCGGAGATCGACATCAGCGGCCCGGATTGCAGCAGGTTCAGCGCCGGATCGAGCCCGGCCAGGGTGTCGCTGTCCAGCGCCGCGGTCGTCGAATAGCCCGTCCCGCTATAGCTGCCGTCGACGATCAGCGACCCGCCGATAGGACCATTCAGCGTGACGGCCGAACTGTTCTGACCCCATATGCCGGCGCTGCCGCTGAGATAGACATTGCCCGTAACCCCTTTGTCGAGCGCAAGCGCGGTCGCGTTGTCGCCATAGACGGTCAGTGCGCCATCGAAGGTGAAGTCGCCGTCGACCGCGTTTTCGAAACGGATGCCGTAGCTTTCGTTGCCGTGGACGGCGATGACGCTGTCGCTGGTCACACTGATGTCGCCGGTGAAGGCCGATGCGCCGGTCGAGCGAATGCCGTAGCGGCCGGTGCCCTCAGCGAACGGAGCGTCGATAATGTCGTCGTCGGTGGTGTCTTCGGCGTCATAATCGTCGGTGACGGATATGTCGCCGGTAATGGTCACGGCCTGGGTGCGGCCTAGGACATCGGTGATCATGATACCTGCCGATCCGGATTCTGACTCGGTCATGTCGATCGTGCCGTTGAAGCTGAGCGCGTTGTCGCTGTCGAGCGTGATGGCTGTGCCGCTGGTGAGGGTGATCGAGCCGTCCGATGTGACAGTGGTGTCGCCGGCCGTGCTGGTGGTCACGGGTGCCGTCGTCGCGGTCGATATGGTGGTGGCGGCGCGGGCGGCCGGTGAATGGCTGAGGACCAGGACGGAGGTGGCAGCAAGGAGAGCGTGTCTGCGCATCGGGAATCCAGAAAACGGGGCGTGGGATGCCCTGGTTCTCGGGGATGCGCTTGGCGACAGTGAGACCGGTTTACGTCACGCCTGACGCCTGGATTGCAGGGGTGACATGTGGGGGCGTGCAGCCGTCCAGATGGCTGCAAGTGACGGGCTACCATTGCGCGGCTGAATGGGCGGTGTCACTATGGCGCGGGAATTGGGGAGGGACAATGACCAGAGGGACGCACAGAAGGGGGAGGGCGCTGGTCGTACTGGCGGCTGTTGTCGCAGCAACAGCGGCAGCAGATGCCGGACAGAAGGGGCTGATAAAGTATCTGGGCGATTGCGGCTCCTGGGTCTGTCCCGCGAAGAGAAGAATCGGACGCTTAGGGATCCGGCGTAAGCGAATTACGTGAGAAGGGTCCGGGCATTTATCGGATCCGCCCTTTTCTTTCGATACCTGCCAACTTGAAAATGCACCTTAGATTGTAAATGACATATCCCCGTGCCGATATTGCTGTCGCGTGGGTTGCGTCATAAGGTGTTCTTGCCCGGGTGATCAGACCCGGCATCTCAAGGAGAACGCGATGAAAAAGTCCATCCTTAACAAGACCGCTGCGATTGGCGCCATCCTGGGTACCGGCCTGGCGGTTGGCGCCCCCGCCAACGCCACTGTTGCGACTAGGTTTTTACCGGCTCTACTACTCCGACGCAACGCTGACAAACGAGGTCGGCATGGAAACGCAGTACTGTGACGGGCATCGCTACATCTGGTACGGTGGCCGTACGCCTTACTTTGTGGACGTGAACCTGGAGAGCTGCTCCCTGGATCCCAATGGCTAAGCCACCGAAACATATGAGGGCACGATGGCGGCCTGAATCCCGCCATCGTGTCTGTTACAAGTACAACGAGGTGGAAAAAATTCCAGCGCTGGCCGCTTGAACGGTAGCGGGGATGCTCCCTATATTTCCACCGGGAGCGCGGCTCCCAACTTGTCCTTCCAAACTCTTGTTCCGATGAGGATTTGCAATGACAGCACAATTTTTCCCCAATTCGATTTTCGGCAACACTATCGGCTTTGAGCGTCTGAACGACCTGTTCGCGCAACTCAGTCAGGCTGATAGCGACGGTTATCCGCCGTACGACATCGAAAAGGTCGGAGACGACCAGTACCGTATCACCATGGCCGTCGCTGGCTTTGCCGATAACGAACTGCAGCTCAGCGCCAAGGACGACGAATTGGTCATAACCGGGCGCAAGGAATCGCAAAGCAACGATGCCTACCTCCATAAGGGCATCGCCACTCGGGAATTCGAGCGCCGGTTCCGGCTGGCCAGCTATATGGTCGTCAGGGGCGCCGAGCTGAAGGACGGCCTGTTGCGTATCGAACTTTCTCGCGAATTGCCAGACGCCCTCAAACCCCGCCGCATCGAGATTCGCGCCAGGGATGACGTCCAGTCGCTGGGCGCGCCCGAGCGGCAGAAGACGCTGGCCTGACCCGGATTGTCTGGTGAGGTGAACATCATGGATGCTTCGAGACATCAGAACAAGGCGGCCGATTCGTCGCAAACGCAGGGTAGCGCCCGCCCGCCGGTCAGTCCGGCGCATGACGTAACGTCGCCGTTCCACTCAGGCTCGCGCGTTCCTCTCACGCCTGAGGAAGAGCGTGTTTGCGACATGGCGACAGACTGACTTTTCGTAAGTGGCGGAGCCGGATGCGGCTTCGCCACTTTTTTAAGGGTTTGCCCTGACGAAGATAAGGCCGCATTCAAAGACCATGCGTCTGCGACCGCCTTGATCCGGCGAGGAAAGCAGAAGCCCATGTACGATGGGCGGCAAGTCTGTTAGCCTTTGTTCGAACAAGAGGGGGAAACATGCGCCGCTTAAGTCTTATTACCGTCATGGCCGTGGTCGTTGTGGTGACCGGATGCGCCACGGCAGAGGGCTATCGCCAGCGCCTGGATTTGATGGCGGGATATCACAGCGACCAGCTTCAGGTGGAATGGGGGCCGCCCGACCGGGTGTCGGAGCTGACCGACGGCAGTGAGTTGTGGGTCTATCGCAAGATTACGGTGCGCCATTCGGGCAATTCCTATTCCCAGGTGCCCGACGGCTCCTATCAGGAAAAATACAAGGACAAGAAAGGCAACATCAAAACCCGGACGGTAACCACCTACGCCTCGGTATGGGTGCCGCCGGAGACCTGGGAAACCTATTGCGAAACGCGCTTCGTCGTCAGCCGGGACCACCGCGTCCTGAGCACCGGCTTTGAAGGTCCCGATTGCGTCGCCCAGGAAATGAAGCCGCGCGCGTCAGGCGGGGAATAGTAACGCCCGGGCTCAGAAGACCTCGACGGCTGCGGACGACGAGGGCTTCTGCTTCAGCCACTTCACGACACGGCCGACGACGATCAGCTGGATTACGAAGCCGACAAGAACCAATAGCCGCACCAGCGCCAGGTGGAGATACTGGCTTTCGGTCAGGCCCTGGGCGTAGGCCTCGTCGGGAATGGCTTTTACGGTATAGCCCGCGAAGTTGCCGACGAGATAGACTGCCCACCACCAGCCAATAATGGCAGCTTGCCTGTCGCCTGGCCAGCCCTCCGGATTGCGGCTGGCCTTATATATGTCGCGGACGGTTTCAAACGGTTTCCACAGGCACATGATCGGAATGATGTAGCCGAAGCCGGCCATGGCAGGGCCGTTGGTCAGGTCGTGCGCCGACACATCCTCGAGATATTTCGTCGCCCGCCAGGACCAGACCATGAGCAGCACGACGCCCGTCCAGTAGAGCACCTGAAAGGCCACTTCGAGAAATTTAAATCCGGTTGCGTCCGCGGGGACGATACCCAGTTCCGCGGCGTAGAGGCCGAGAATGACGAGGATAAGCCCGGCGTTCGCGCCTCGCAGCAGGTTGGAGCTGATAAACGGCGCTCCGATACCGTCGTCTTTTGTGGCCACGTGGCAGTTCCCCCCGATATCCTTCTGCATGCCGATTTCGGCTGTCTCAGGCAAGGGATTTCGCGTTGCCAAGAAACATTGCGCAACTATAACAGCGCTGTTATATCTGTGACATGGCCGCATCCCGCACACTTGGCACTCTGTTGCGTCACCTGATCGAGCTTCTCGATGGAGCGGTCGAGCAGGGATATGTCGAGGCGGGACTGGATTTCCGCCCGCGTTACACGCCGGTGCTGAAAGCCTTGATGGCAAATGGCCCCGCCGCGATCAAGACCCTGGCGGGAACGGCGGGGCTGACCCATTCGGCGGCCAGCCAGACCGTCGCTCAGATGAAAAAGGCCGGTCTTGTCGAGGTGCGGCGGGGTAGGGACCAGAGGGAGCAGGTCGTGTCCCTGACGTCCAAGGCAACCGCCATGATTCCGGCGATCCAGAATGTATGGCGTATCACCAATCAGGCTGCGGAGGACCTTGAGGCCGAGCTGGGGTTTCCGCTGTCGCAAAGGCTTGAGGACGCCATAGCGTTGCTTGAGGCCCAGTCGTTTGGCGAGCGCCGCCGGGCCGCGGCGCAGCGTCTGGAGGTGTGAGTGCTGTAGCGTCACGCGTTTAACCTGGCCGTCCCGTTGACCCGAAAACACGGACCGCCGAACAAGAGGGGTAAATCATGCGTATCTCTAGACTGTCCATCCAGCTGGGCGCCGCCGCGACCGCCCTGCTGGTGTCCGGCGCCTGCGCCCAAATACCGAAACCGGAACCTGATGATCCACGGCGCCGATTTGGGGGAAGCGTCATGCTGGCTTTTAAACATCTCGCCTTCGCCTGTCTGCTGGCAGTTGGCACGCTGGCGCCACACGCTGCCACGGCGGAAACGCCCACCACCGTCCCGGCGCCGGCCTTTGGCGCGGCGGCCAAACGCGAGGCCATCATGGCCGCCACGAAGCTGCTGATCGATGACTATGTCTTTCCTGAGCTTGGCGCGAAGACGGCGGAGATGCTGACGCGGAATCTCGACGCCGGAAAATACGACGCCGCGGCGACGCCCATCGCCTTTGCCGCCCAGGTGACGCAGGACCTGCGCGACCTGACCCACGACAAGCACCTGAATATGTTCGCCGACGGCGGTTTCCCGGATGAAACGCGGGCGCCGCTGCCGCCGTCGCTGTTCGGCTTCGCCCGTGCCGATCGGCTGAAAGGCAATATAGGCTATATCGAACTCAATGGCTTCCTGCCGAATGCCCTGTCCCGGCTGGGCGCGGTCAAGGCAATGGCCGCTGTCGACAGCACCTCGGCCCTGATCATCGACCTGCGCCGGAATGACGGGGGTGATCCTCACGCCGTCGCCTATCTCATAAGCTTCTTTTTCGATGGCAAGACGCCGGTCCAAATCAGCGACATCCTGTGGCGCAAATCGGGCACTGCCAACTACGAGCGTCAGCTGTTCAAAACGGATACGACACCCACGAGCTATCTCAACAAGCCGGTCTATATTATTATCAGCCCCGACAGCTTCTCCGCCGCTGAGCATTT
>CBIHPL010000025.1:0-14871 GCA_966212005.1 uncultured Asticcacaulis sp. | reverse complement strand
AATTGAATCTGTCCAAAATCACTCTGAAAACGTTTGGCTTAAACCAAAGCGGCGCGCTCATCCGGTCGGTGAGGCGCGCCGCAAATTGTTGAGGAACCGGCGAATCTTGTGATTCGCGATTCACCCCGCTTAAAGCTGCAACTCAGAAGGGGCTGTAACGGTCCATCAGGGTCTGTGCGACAGGCGCCTTGACCATGTTCGACTGGTCGCCACGGCCGCCATAAGAGATGCGCGCTTCCGCCAGTTGCGTGTGCTTCAGAGTGTTCTGCGAACTGACGTCTTCGGGGCGGGCGATACCTGAAACCGTCAGGACCCGGACTTCCCGGTTGGTGCGGACCTCCTGGGTGCCCTGGACGATCAGGTTGCCGTTCGGCAGCACGCCCGTGACAACGGCAGCGATGGTGACGAAGATTTTTTCCGCCCGCTTGACCGAGCCCGAGCCGGAATTGGTCGATGAACCCGACGCGCCGAGCGCGTTGGCGGGGTCATATTGCGATGGGAAGATCTTGCCGAGCGACGATTCGAAGCCGAAGACGTTCGGCGTCGCGGCCTGGTATGAATTGGTGCGCGAGCCGTTGGTCGCATTGCTGGTCTGGGCGCTGTCGTCGATTTCGACATTGATCGTCAGGATATCGCCGACGCCGCGGGCGCGCTGGTCGTTGAAGAAGGTGCGCGCGCCGACGCGCCACAGCGAATTGGCCGAGGCGGGCGTGGTGTTGGGGGCGCTGGCGACCATCTGCTGCTGCGGCACGATGGCGGCCGGATAGCCCATCGGCGTCAGCGACGGTCCGTTGACGGTTTCGCTGATCGAGCCGCAGGCGGATAGCGAGGCGGCGGCAAGGACTAGGATGGAGAGGGCTTTGATACGCATGACGGTTTACCTGAGCGAGAGCTGTTGGCGGGAGCGGAATTGATCGGCGGCCGGGCCGGCCAGCGCTTCGCCGGGGCCGGTAATGATGGCGTCGATCATCTTCTTTGAGCTTGAATTCTGGAGCTGTACGGCATCGCCGACAGCGGCGTCTTTCATGGCGATGCCGGTAACGGTCAGCGCCATGCCTTTCGCTGCCCACGTCACCTTGACCGGCTCGGCGCGCTTGACGACCGCGACCTTGCGAACCGGTGCCGCCTGGGCAACCGGCTGAACCGGAGCGGCCGCGCGTTGCGCCGGGACGGCGGCCGGGACGGAGCCATCGAACGGATCGCCACCGTCGGCGCCTTCGGTGACGATGATCCGGCGCTGGCCCCGAGGGTTGTCCCAGTACATGCCGTTACGGCTGGCCAGCATCTGCACGGTGGCGGCGTCCAGCACCGCGTTGCCGGCGTTACGGTAGCCGATGACGACGCGGGCGCCGGCGCCGGCATTGTCGAAGACGTCGCCAATGGTGACGCGGCCGTCGCTGTCCGTCGGCGAGGCTTTCAGAACAAGGGTGTTGGCCAGCGCCGCAGACGGCGCAAGCAGGATCAGCGAAGCAAGAATGGAAGCGCGTTTCATCTACTTATCCCCTTGCCAGCTGGCTGGTGGTCTGCAGCATGGTGTCGGCTGTGGTGATGACCTTGGCGTTCATCTCATAGGCGCGCTGGGCGACGATCAGGGCGGTGATTTCCGAGACGGCATCGACGTTCGAGGCTTCGATGTAGTTCTGGAGCAGGGTGCCGTAACCGACCTCGCCCGGATTGGCGATATTGGCCGGGCCGGACGAGCCGCTTTCCAGGAAGTAGTTGTCGCCGATGGCGTCGAGGCCGGCTTCGTTGATGAAGGTCGCCAGCTGCAGCTGCCCGACGACGGTCGGTGCGGCTGTGCCGGACTGAGTCACCTGGACCTGGCCGGACTTCGAGATGGAGATGCCGGTGGCGTCGGCGGGAATGGTGATCGACGGCTGGACTTCGTAGCCGTCGACGGTGACCAGGCGACCCTGGTCGTCGCGGGCGAAGTTGCCGGCACGGGTATAGGCGGTTTCGCCCGACGGCATCAGGATCTGGAAGTAACCCTTGCCTTCGATGGCGAGGTCGTAGGGATTGCTGGTCAGGGTAGGGGTGCCCTGGCCCATGATGCGGTAGACGCTGCCGGTTTTCACACCGGCGCCGATCTGGATGCCGGTCGGGACGACCGTGCCGGAATCCGACGACTGGGCGCCCATGCGTTCGATATTTTCGTAGAGCAGGTCCTGGAATTCGGCACGCTGCTTCTTGAAGCCGATCGTGTTCATGTTGGCGATGTTGTTCGAGATGACCTCGACGTTCATCTGCTGGGCGGCCATGCCGGTGGTGGCGGTACGTAACGCTCTCATGGCTTACTCCTTAGGCGACCTTGCCGAGACGCTCGATGGCGGTCCGGTTCAGTTCGTTTTGCTTTTCGATCACCGATGCGATGCTCGAATAGGCGCGGTTGATCTCGACGAGCTTGGTGATTTCGATCATCGGATTGACGTTGGATGATTCCAGCATGCCTTGCTGGACAAGGGCGTCGGTCGCCGGGACCATGCCACCGGTACGCAGGCTGTAGGTGCCGTCGCCCTCTTTGCGCATGTTGGACAGGCTGTCGGGGCGCATGACCTGCAGCTTGCCGACGCGCAGAGGCTGGCCCTGGACCATCTGGGTCAGGATGCCGTCGGCCGAGATGGTGACTTCGCCGTTCTTGGGATCGATGGTAATCGGGCCACCGTCGCCCTGGACCTGGTAGCCCGACTGGGTTTGCAGCGTACCGTCCGGGCCCGGCAGGAAGGAACCGTCGCGCGTATAGGCCGTGCCGCGCGGCGTCTGAACCGCGAAAAAGGCCCCGTCGCCGGCAATGGCGACGTCGAAGGCGCCGCCCGTCTGGGTCATTGTGCCTTGGCGGAAGTCACGGCCGAGACCGTTGTCATAGGCAAAATTGGCCGGGGTCTTGATTGGGTCGTTCTTGGCCGGTTCGCCGTATTCGTTGGTAATCAGCAGCTGTTCGAACTTGAAGCCGGTCGTGTTCATATTGGCCAGGTTGTTGGCCGATATGTCCAGCTCCCGGCGAAGGGTGATCTGGCGCGACAAGGCGATGTAGCTGGCATTGTCCATGGGGCGGCCTGACGAAAGGGCGAAGGGATGGTCGTTAACCATAGCGGTGCAATCGCCGTGCCAGACGGTTTGAAATTCTTATCCAATTGAATTGTAATCGGAAACGGGAAAATCACCTCGAACTTGAGATCGTCCGGCACGGCAAAAAATGCCGCCCTGACAAGCAATCGTTAACCATGTTTGCGGAATATGGCCGCGAAGGCGGTGGCGAGCTCTGTCCCGCGTTAAGGTTTGTTCAATATTTGCGCTTAGGCTCGAAGCCTGGACATCGCGCAGCAATCGTCGGGTGATCGGGTTTGGCCAAGACCAAGGACAAGAAGAAGGAGGCCGAAGCGCCTCCGGTGGATGGTGGTGGCGAGGGAGGCGAAGGCGACGCTCCCAAGAAAAAAGGCCTGCCCGTCATGCTCATCGCCATCGCCGGCGGGGCTGTCCTGTTGCTGGGCGGTGGGGGCGCTGCGGCCTATTTCATGTTCCTGAAGCCCAAGCCCGCGGCCGAAGCCGGTGCGCACGGTGAAGAGGCGGGCAAGAAGGACGCCCACGGCAAGGAAAAGAAAGACGCGCACGGCAAGGACAAGAAGAAGGAAGGCGGTGGTCACGGCGGAGGCGGCGAAAAGGTCGATCCGAAGACCCAGCCGGTTGTTGCCGAAGGTCCGGAAGGCGTCACCTATTTCACGCTGCCGGACGTCGTTGCTAATATTGAAAGCCCGGATGGCCGTGCGTCTTATCTGAAAATGAAGCTGACCTTCGAAGTGGGCGACGAGGAGACCGTCGAACTGCTGAAGGAAAGCATGCCGCGCATCAACGACATCCTGCAGGGCTTCATGGGCGAGCTGCGCCCCGAAGACCTGTCGTCATCGGCAGGCGACTATCAGCTGCGCCTGGAAATCCTGCGCCGCATCAACCTGATCCTCGCTCCGCACAAGATCAATGCGGTCCTGATCGAAGAAAAACTGATCACATAATGGTGGTGCGCGTACGATGAGTGGAGAAGTCGATCAGGAAGCCATGATGGCTCAGTGGGAGGCGGAGCTTGCCGCCGAAGCTGAGGCCGCCACGGGCGGGGGAGGACAGGACGGCGGCGACCTGGCGGCCGAATGGGAAGCCATGGTCGGCGGCGGGACCATGGGCGAGCGCTTCAACATGCCCCATGGGGCGGAGCGCATCCTCAACCAGGATGAAATCGACAGCCTGCTCGGCTTCGACCTGTCGGAAGACGACTATAATGAACGCTCGGGCATCCGCGCGATCATCAACTCGGCCATGGTGTCCTATGAACGCCTGCCGATGCTGGAAATCGTCTTCGACCGCCTCGTGCGCCTGATGACGACCTCCTTGCGGAACTTCACCTCGGACAACGTCGAAGTCTCGCTCGACAACATCTCGTCGATTCGCTTCGGCGACTATCTGAACTCGATCCCCCTGCCGGCCATCCTGGCCGTGTTTCGCGCCGAAGAGCTGGATAACTACGGCCTGCTGACGGTCGATTCCAACCTGATCTATTCGATCGTCGACGTGCTCCTGGGTGGCCGTCGCGGTACGGCGGCGCTGCGTATCGAAGGCCGTCCCTACACGACCATCGAACGCGTGCTGGTGCAGCGGATGGTCGAGGTCGTGCTCAACGACGCCAAGGCGGCGTTCGAGCCGCTGACCCCGGTCAATTTCAACCTCGACCGCCTGGAAACCAATCCGCGCTTCGCCGCCATCGCGCGTCCCGCGAATGCCGCGATCCTCGTCAAGCTGCGCATCGACATGGAAGACCGCGGCGGCCGCGTCGAACTGCTGCTGCCCTATGCCACGCTGGAACCGATCCGCAAGATGCTGCTGCAGCAGTTCATGGGGGAGAAGTTCGGTCGCGACAATATCTGGGAAAGCCACCTGGCGACCGAACTGTGGACGACGCAGATGGAAGTCCGCGCCGTTCTCGACGAACAGCAGATGCCGCTATCCAAGGTCTTGAATTTCAAGGTCGGAGAGACGATCGTGCTGAATGCAAACGCTGATTCTCCCGTGCAGTTGCGCTGCGGCTCGATTCCGCTGACAACCGGACGCATGGGGCGAAAGGGCCATTCGATCGCCGTGCGCGTCGAACAGCCCCTGGCGTCGACCACCAAACGCCGCCTCGCCCAGATGCGGAAGAAGTAGCAGGACGTAACAAGGGGACGATGAACTTTACAGGCCTGATCATGGACGCGGTCCTCGTCGCGCTGCTGCTGGCGGCGCTGGCGTTTGGCATGCGCCTGAACACGCGCCTGAAGACCCTGCGCGCTGGCCAGGAAGAGTTCGCCCGTGCCGTGGCTGAACTGGATAGCGCCGCCATCCGCGCCTACCAGTCCCTGAAAGAATTGCGTTCGGACGCCGACGACAGTCAGGAACTGCTGCACGGCCGCATCGTCGCGGCGCGGGACGTCCTGCAAAAGCTGGATGCCCAGGTCGCGCGCGCCGAACGCGCCGCTCTTGAGATCGACAACACGATGGGTTCGCTGTCGGCCCTGCAAAGCCGCGCCGAACAGACGGCCAGGCGGCTGGAAAGCGCGCCGCGTCCGGCACCTGTCGTTGCGGCGAGACCGGCGCCCCGCGTGGAAATGCCTGCGGAACCGGCGCGCGAGCCCGTCCGCCGTCAGCCGAAACTGGAAGAAGACGCGGATTATAATCCCGCCTGGTCAGCCGCCCCCAAGACACCCGCCGTGGCGCGCGGTGTCGCGAAGCCGGAAAAGCGCGATCCGTTCGAACGCGACGTCATCAGTTTCCGCTCGCCCGCCGCATCGAACGGTCAGCGCAAGAGTTTGCTGCCCGACCTGCCGGAGGACGACGAGAGCGAGATGCTGGACAAGGTGCAGATGTCCGAGCTGGTCGTTGCCAATCTGAACGAGATGATCCGTACCCTGACCCTGCCGCCACGGCGGGTTTCGTCCGTTGAGGACGACCTATTTGGTAACGATGATTAATCTCTGTTAACGCGATATTTAGCAAAAGGCCGCAAACAGGGGATGCGTATCGCCCCAAGCCTCGAGTAGAGTATGGCCAACCTTCCTCGCATTCTCCCGATCGTCTGTATCGCCGTCGGCGGCGTGCTGGCCATGAAGGCCATCACCAGCCTGGAACTGGTGCCGAACGCCTTTCAGGCCGCTGAAGCCTTTGCCGCGGAACAGAAAAAGCCGGCAGAGAAGCCGAAGCCCGAAACCAAGGCAAAGGTGCGGGTAAAGGGCGCGGCCGGCGAAGCCGAAAACACTGACGATCCGACCGAAAGCTACGCGACCGAGTCCATCCTGAAGGCGGCGGACGCCGGCTCGGTGGCCAAGGATGCCGCTGCCACGGCGCCGGCCGCACCCATCTGCGCCACCTCGGTCAAGGATCTGGCCGCCCAGGCCGGTATTTCGCCCAATGAACTCAACATCCTGCAAAGCCTGGGCACGCGCCGGGCGGAACTGGACCAGCGTGAGGCGCAGCTCAACTCGCGCGGCCAGCTGATCGACGCCGCCGACAGCAAGCTCGATGCGCGCATCACCCAGTTGCAAAGCCTCAAGGGGCAGATCCAGAGCCTTATCGACCAGGCCAACAAAACCTCGAGCGAGGACACGGTCCGCATGGTCAAGGTCTACGAATCGATGAAGCCAAAGGACGCCGCCGCCGTCCTGACCGCCATGAGCGATCCGGTGCGCCTGCCGATCGCCGCCGGCATGAAAGACCGCTCGCTGGCGGCGATTCTCGGTGCCATGTCGCCCGACGCCGCCCGCGACCTGACCGAAAAGCTGTCGCAGCGCATGAAGCAGGCGGACTCGCTTCAGGAAAAGCTGAACAAGGCGACCGCCAGCGGCGGCGTCACCAAAGGGGCCGAGGCCGAACCCGCCGCCAAGACGCCTGTCAAAAAAGGATAACACGAAGCCTGTATCTGTGCCGGACATGTGAGTTGAGCACACAGACCCCTCGTGGTCTATGTGACTTTTGATTGTCTGGGGAGGGAATCTCAACCGGCAGGAGGTCACCATGGCGTCTCAGTTTACTGCGCGTGAAGAGTTTCTCGTAAATTCCCATACCAATGGGGCTCAGTTCTATTCCGACATAGTGGCTTTGAGCAGCGGCGGATTCGTCGTTGTCTGGACCGATGGCAGCCGCTCGTCCGGCGATACCGATCTCAGTATCCGGGCGCAGGTTTACGATGCCTCCGGCGCCCGCAAGGGCGGCGAGTTCCTGGTCAATACCCGCACGGAAAACGTCCAGTCCCTGCCCAGTGTTTCGGAACTGAGTAACGGCAATTTTGTCGTGACCTGGCAGGACAGTACCGACGTCAATGCATCCAGCATAAACATCAAGGCTCAGGTGTTTACCCCAAATGGCGCGAAGGTTGGAGGCGAGCTTCTCGTCAATACGGTCACCGGCAGCTGGCAGTATTCGCCTGACATAACCGGGCTTGAGAATGGCAATTTTGTCGTTACTTGGATGGACTATAGTCAGACCCTCGGTGACAACAGCAGCTACGGCATCAAGGGGCAGCTGTTTTCAGCGGCGGGTGCGAAGATTGGAGCCGAGTTTCTGGTCAATAGCCAGGTGCA
This sequence comes from uncultured Asticcacaulis sp., assembly GCA_966212005.1. GTDB lineage: Bacteria > Pseudomonadota > Alphaproteobacteria > Caulobacterales > Caulobacteraceae > Asticcacaulis. The sequence goes on along the minus strand of CBIHPL010000025.1, from coordinate 7,276 downwards.
GGCCGCCCAGAGTGATCCGGCCATCACGAAACTGGCCGGCGGCGGATTTGTGGTGAGTTGGACCGACGACTACGATCCCAGCTTTTTTGGCGATAATCGCTCCGAAATCAAGGCACAGATATTTACAGCGTCGGGCGTCAAGCTTGGTGGAGAATTTCTCGTCAACACCACAATGATCAATGGCCAGATCGAGCCGGCCATTGCCGGATTGCGCGACGGCGGGTTCGTTGCCACCTGGGTCAGTTATGTCAGCCTGCCGGACGGGAACTTGACCATGCAGGTTCTGGCGCAGGTGTTCGATGGCGCGGGCGCCAAGGTTGGCGGCGAGATAACCGTCGATGCGACCGGTGTCGGCAATCAACTGGTGCCGGATGTCGCGGCCCTGGCGAACGGCGGCTTCGTCATCACCTGGCAAGACGACACGCAAACGGCGGAAAAAACCTATGACGTCATGGCGCAGGTCTTTGACGCCACCGGCAGTCACGTCGGAGGCAATGTCCTCGTCAATCTCCAGACGGATGATGGTCAGGGCGATTCGAAGGTAACGGGCTTAACGGGCGGCGGCTTTGTCATCGACTGGACCGATTACAGCGGAACCTTGGGCGACAGCAGCAATGCTTCGATCAAGGCGCGCATCTTTGCTCCCGATCCGACCGAAGCCGCCGATTTGCTGACCGGCACGCCTGGGGCGGATTCGATCGAGGCCCTGGGTGGCAATGATACCGTCGATGGCGCCAACGGCCACGATATCCTCAGGGGCGGCGCAGGTGCCGACGTCATTTATGGCGGCCAGCTCAACGACCTCCTGGTCGGCGATGACGGCAATGACACGCTTTATGGCGGCGACGATATCGACACGGTGCGCGGCGAGGCGGGCGACGACCTGTTGTCCGGCGGCGCTGGGGGCGATTCCCTCAACGGCGGAACCGGGAATGATACGCTCATTGACGGCGCGCGCTGGGACAGTCTTGTCGGCGGCGAGGGCAATGACTGGCTGGATGGTGGTGCGGACAATGACCAGATGTTCGGCCTGTCCGGGGACGACCTCTATGTCGTCGATCACGTCGGCGACCGGGTCTATGAGGTAGCGGGCGAAGGCAATGACACGGTCCGGGCCTCAATCGACTTTGCCCTGACGCCGAACGTCGAAGCGCTCATACTGACTGGCACGGCAAATATCGGCGGCACGGGCAATGGCCTCAGCAACAGCCTCAATGGCAATACGGGAAACAATGCGCTGACGGGCGGGCTGGGCAATGACAGTCTCTATGGCTGGGATGGTAATGACGCCCTCAGCGGCGGTGACGATCACGACCGGCTGTCCGGTGGCAAGGGTTCCGACACGCTGATCGGCGGCCACGGCCAGGACGTGCTGGGCGGCGGAACCGGTGCCGACAGCTTCGTTTTCGCGGCGACCAGCATCAATGGCCACGACCACCTCGTCGATTTCGAACATGGGGTGGATCGCCTGGTCTTTTCGGGCGCCGATTACGGGTTCTCAGCCGGCCACATCCTGACGGGGGCACAGTTCACGGCGGGTAGCGCGGCGGCTGGATCATCGGCCCAGTTTGTCTGGGACGCTGCCGCGCAACGCCTCTATTGGGATGGAGACGGCGACGGAGCGGGCGCGGCCTTTGAGATTGTTCTGATCAGCAATGGCGCAACCGTAACCCGGGACGATCTGGAGTTTACGTAGCGCCTCCCGCTACCCTAAGGGTGGGGCGTTTCCTGCCGCGCGGCGGTATGGAACAGCCACGCCGAACCCAGCCACAGGCTGATAAAGACGGCGTCGAGCGGGACTGTGAAATAACCGCCGATAACGGCCGTGGCCGACACCAGCCCTTGCGCAACCGCCATGACGACAAGGGCAATGGCCATTCCCTTCGCCCTCAGCCGGGCCAGGATGGCGCCGGTCGCGCCGATCGCCAGGACGCCGGCGTACATCATGTTGGCGGGGTTATCCTCCGATCCGATGATGCCGACGGCCAGATTCATCCAGATCAGAACGAAGCCCGCCACCAGGGCGATCCCGAAGCCCAGCCTGTAGAAGAGGTTGCGCGACATCCGCGTCGCCAGTTCCAGAAGCCCGCCGGGAACGAGCAGCATGACGCCGAAGATGATGAAGTCGGTCTCATCCCAGGTCACCTGCTTGGTGAACTGCATGGCGATCAGCGGCGTCAGCCACAGGCCGAACGCCATCGCCCAAATAAGGATCTTCCAGCGGTCACGGCTGTTGTCTGCGATTTTCATTATGAATGCCTCTTGTGTCGAACCAGTGGATTTCTAACCGGTCGGCAGATGAGTGGCATGAGCGGCATCTGAGGATTTGCTGAACACGTCGTTTTTACGCACTTCATTAACCTCCATTAAACGCCAATTAGGCATGTTTGCGGGTGATGAGCCGTGCCCGCAAACCTTTGCCGGATGGAAAACCCCCTGAACGTCAGGGGCTGGACGCCGCGCGCCATAAGCTGAAGGCGCCGGTCAAGGCTGGCCCCATGTCGCTCGGCCGCGCGCTGGGAGCAACGGCGGCCCTGGTGGCGGCCGCCAGTTTCAGCGTGGCCGGTTTCGCCGTCGGCGATCCGCTCAATCTCAATATCGCGCCGCGTACCGAAGTCGACATCCGCACCGGCCGCAACGCCCAGTCGGGCCGTATCGAAATCTATGGCAGCGTCGGCTCCAAGGCCTCTGTCCGCCGCCAGGGTGCGCAGGTCGTGATCCGCCTGCCCGGTACGCTGAAGCCGGACCTGGGCGACCTGCGCGCCAATCCGCCGATCGGCATCGCCGGCGTGGATATAAAGAACGACGCCCGCGCTACCGAACTGTGGCTGAAGGTGGTGGACGGCTATGAGACGCGCTTCGGCCGAGCTGACGGCGCGGTCTTCGTCCAGATCGATCCCGATAAATCCAGGCAGGACCTGGCCAAACAGGCGAAGTCCGGCTCGGTCAGCGTCAGTCTCCAGGACATTCTGGCTGCCGACGCCAAAAAGACCGGGACGACCGCTGCCGAAGCCAAGCCGGTGCCGCAGGTCCTGGTCGAAGTCGCCAGCAACGAAGGCGGCCGTGATATCGCCTTTGCCTTTCCCGGGCCGGTTGCCTCGGCCGTTTTCCGCCGCGGCGAGTCGGTCTGGATCGTATTCGACAGCGAGGCGGAACTGCGCCTGCCGTCCGAGCTTAAGGACGGTGCGATCGTCCAGGACGTCCAGTGGACGCGCAATGACGGATTTACCGCCATGCGGCTCAAGGCGCCGTCGACGGGCAGCCTGTCGGTCAACAGCGACGGCATGACGTGGCGCATCCGGCTGGGCGGCAAGGCGCTGGAAAACCATGCCTCGCAAGGGGCGATCATCCGCGACGATTCGACGGGTGTGTCCGGCCTGAACGTCAACATGGCGGGCGTGACGCGCGTCGCCTGGATTCGCGACCCCAGCGTCGGCGACCGCATGGCCGTCGTGACCGCCCGTGGCCCGGTCAAGCACATGGCGACGACGCGTCAGACGCTTCAGGCCACCCTGCCGTCGACCGCGCAGGGCGTGGTGGTCGAGCACATGACGCCCGATGTCAAGGTGACGGTCGACGGCGACCTGGTCGAGATTTCGCGGCCCGACGGCCTGACCCTGTCGCCGCTGGATCCCAACGCCAAGCCCGATGACTCGCGGCTGGAATACAAGAACGCCCTGTTCGCCAGCCTGATGAATCCGGACTGGTCGGCCAAGCCGGAAGAGGGTTTCCTGGCGCGCTACAGCGCACTTCAGGTAGCGGCCGCCGACGAGGCGCAACTGGGCGCCGCCGGTCCGAACACGGCGCGGCTGGCCCTGGCGCGTTTCCTGGTGGGCCAGGGCATGCATTACGAAGCCCAGGGCGTGCTCAGCATGCTGACGCGGCAGAATCCGCGCTCGCTCGATGACCCTCAGGTCCGGGGCCTGCGCGTCGCCGCCCGCATGCTGACCGGCCGTTACGACGACGCCAAGGCCGACCTCGGCTCTCCGCAATTGTCGGCCGATCCGGCCGCGCGGCTGTGGGAAGGCTATGCCGAATACAAGGCCGGCAACTTCACCGACGCGGTCAAGGATTTCCAGGCGGGCCTGAAGGCCATGGACCAGTTCCCGGTCGAATGGCGGATGAAGTTCGGCGCGGCCTATGCCGACGCCGCCATGCACCAGAAGGACCTGAAGACCGCCGACAAGATGATTGTCTACGCCGTCAATCAGGACGGTACGCCGCTGCAAAAGCTGGCCGCCTATAATGTCTATGCGCGGATCATCGAGGCCTCGGGCGACAAGCGGCGTGCGCTCAACGTCTTCGATGCCGTTGCGCGCGCCTCGGACGACGCCATCGCCGCGCCGGCCATGATGAATGCCTCAAGGCTGAAATACGAACTGGGCAAGGCCAAGGCCGACGAAACGCTTCAGGCGCTCGACTCACTTCGCTTCCGCTGGCGCGGCGACGGCACCGAGCTGCAGGTCATCGGCAGCATGGGGCAGATCTATCTCAGCCAGGGCCGCTACCGCGACGCGCTCCAGGTCCTGCGCACCGCTGGCAAGCAGTTCGGCAACGATCCGCAGGCGGTGCAGATCCAGGACACGCTCAACCAGTCGTTCCGCAACCTGTTCCTGGGGGGGATGGCCGATGGCTTGCAGCCGGTCGAGGCGTTGGGCCTGTTCAACGACTTCCGCGAACTGACGCCGGTGGGGACCGACGGCGATCAGATGGTGCGCAAGATCGTGCGCCGGCTGGTCGATGTCGACCTGCTCACCCAGGCGGCGGATCTTTTGCAGTACCAGATCGACAATCGCCTGGATGGCGTGGCCAAGTCGGCCGTCGCCTCCGACCTGGCCGCCATCCACCTGATGAACCGCGCGCCGGAAAAAGCATTGCAGGCCCTGTGGAAGACGCGCACGACGCTGTTGCCCAAGACGATCGCCTCCGAGCGCCGCGTGCTGGAAGCACGTGCCCTGTTGCAGCTCGGCAAGCCCGAGGAGGCTCTGGAGGTCCTGGGCAAGGATGTTTCGCCGGATGCCGACGATGTCCGGGCCGACATCTATTGGCAGCAGCAGAACTGGGCCAGCGCGGCCGCCATCCTGGAGCGTCGCCTGGGCGACCGCTTCAAGAAGGACGCGGCCCTGAGCCTGAGCGACGAGGGCAGGGTGATCCGCGCCGGTGTCGCCTTCAGCCTGATGAAGGATCAGAAGGGCCTGACGCGGCTGTCCGATCGCTGGTTGAAGTTTGCCGCGACGGCCTCGTCGCCTGACGCCATGCGCGTGGCGCTGGCGCCGCTCGACGGTGGCGACCTGACGGGGCGCGACTTTGCCGCCGCCGCGGCCGCGACCGACAGCTTCGCCGGCTGGGTGTCAGGCATGAAGAAGCGCTTCCGGGAAAAAGGCGCGCCTGCGCCGGCCGCATCGGCCGCAAAGACGGCGTAATCACATCTTTGTTATCGCTGTCCGGTTTCCCTTTAAGCAGGGTGGGCTCCCATGTAATATATCTCCGTTCCCAAGAGATACAGCGGGAATTTTGAATAGAAAGACACTGATCGTTTAGTTGAAGTGAGCATAGCCGCAAGAGAAGGCGCGGCGTCCCAGTCGAAATCTCGGCTCAAGCCCATATTTGCTTAACACGCGATCAAGCCCCCGGAAATCTGACCTCAAGACACTCTCGTTAAGAGAGCGCGCATCTTCCTGCGTTATCTTCCGCATCAACGCAATCAAGGAGTGGACCGGCAAACGGTCCATATGAGGGACATGATGAACAACAATATAAAAGTGCCGTTTCGCTTTCCGGCGAAAATCGGCAGCGTTACTGCCATCGTGGGCGTGCTGCTTGTCGCCGGCGTCAGCCTGATGTCGTGCGGCCAGACCATCCAGCCGGGCAATGTCGGCGTCAAGATACGGACGCTCGGCCCCAATGCGGGGGTCGACGCCGCGGCACTGCCGTCGGGCTGGCACGTCAATATGATCGGCGAACGCATCGTCGAATTCCCGGCCATCCAGCGCACCTATACCTATACGCGTGAGCAGGACGAGCGTGGGCCGGAAAACGAAGAGATCAACTTCTCTGACAATAACGCCCTGCCGATGACGGCGGACGTCCAGCTGGTCATGCGCATCGATCCGTCGAAGGCGCCGGCGCTCTACAAGCGCTATCGCCTGACCTTCGACCAGATGTTCGAAGGTCCGATCCGTAATGACGTGCGCTCGGCTATCGCGGCCGAGACTGAACTGGTCAGCGTGGAATATCTCTATCGCGGCGGCCGCCAGGTCGTGATCCAGAAGGCGCTGGCCCGCGTCAACCGCAAGTGGGAGCCGCAGGGCGTCAATATCAGCCAGCTCGACTGGATAGGCACCATCCGCTACCCGCAGGTCATCCTCGACTCGATCCAGGCCAAGACCAAGGCGGACGCCGACGCCGCGGCGGCGCAAGCCCAGGTCGCGGTCGCCAAGGCCCAGGCCGACGCCAAGATCGAAGAGGCGAGAGGCCAGGCGGAGTCCAACCGTCTGCTGGCCCAGTCGATCTCGGCCAGCCCGGGTGTGGTGCAGCTGCGCGCCATTGAAAAGTGGGACGGCAAGCTGCCGACCACGACCGGAGGCGCCGTGCCGTTCATCGACGTCGGCAACCGCTGATCAGGGCAGACGGGGCCGTGGCTGGGAAACCGGCCGCGGCCTTCATGGCTGCCGTTCGCGAAGCGCCAGTTGCAGCGCCTGCCATTGGCGCAGAATTTCCGTAGGTTCGCGCAGTTCGCAGGACGTCGCCGTCCCGACCTGACATTCCTCCCTTATCGCAGCCGGCACCGTCCGCCGGCCTACTGAGGGAGACCAGACATGTTCAAATCCATTGCCATTGCCGCAGCTGTGTTGTTCGCTGCCGCCACCACCCATGCCGGCGCCGCCACCCTGACGGTGGCTTTCGACGGGCTCCAGCCCAGGGGCGCGGTCCTGGCGGCGCTCTACAGCAATGCCGGCGACTATGCCTCCAATAAGAACGCCCGGTTCGCGCGCGTTGACGTCGAAGGCGCCCAGGCGACCCTGACCTTCACGGACCTGCCCGAAGGCGAATACGCCATAAAGATGTTCCACGATCTGAATAACGACGGTCAGATGAATACCAACCCCTTCGGCATGCCGACCGAGCCGTTTGCTTTTTCCAACAACGCTGTCGGCAATATGGGCCCGGCCAGCTGGGATGACGCGCACTTCGCCGTGACCGCACCGGCCACGACACAGACCATCAGGTTCTGAGGAGAGCGCCATGACCGATATGTCCCGCCGCAATTTCCTGG